>CALCNY010000343.1 GCA_937897585.1 uncultured Chitinophagaceae bacterium
GATCTACACAGGCGAAGACACTCTTTCCCTACACGACGCTCTTCCGATCTGGGTATGTAGCGATGGCCGTTGATTTATATGGAGAAGGCAAAATAGCCAACAATGTTGAGGAAGCCATGCAGTACTCCAAACCATTTTATCAAAACAGTGTATTTGCAAAGGAGAGATTTGATGCCGCAATGGCTGAAATCAAGAAAATTCCCGAAGCGGATACCAATCAAATAGCAGCTATTGGTTATTGTTTTGGCGGTTCAATGGTTTTGAATTTTGCTAAAATGGGCGAAGACCTCAAAGGAGCGGTGAGTTTTCATGGAGGATTAAAAGGTGTTGAGGCCAATAAGGAATTACTTAAAGCAAAAATTTTGGTTTGCCACGGACAGGAAGATCAGTTTGTTCCGGCAGCTGATGTAGCCGCATTTAAAAGAGAAATGGATTCCATTCATGCTTTATACATTTTCAAAACATACGAAGGTGCCACGCATGCTTTTTCAAATCCAGATGCCACAGAATGGGGCAAAAAATTCAAACTTCCTATAGCTTACAATGCTGCAGCAGACTCTTCATCTTGGAGCGAAATGAAGAAATTTTTCACTTCAATATTTAAATAATTATTCAAAGATTTTATTAACGTTCTCACTATTATTCTGTTTCTCTCAATGGTTTAGATAATTAGCCCCAAGAATACAAATTAAAAAACTCAGCTTATGCTGAGTTTTTTAGTAAAATAAGATATTTTAGATTTTAGATTTTTTTGAATAGTTACCACTTCATGAATTTAAGTGTCTTTAATTTTATTCCTTTATTGTAAAGTGTCACAAAATAAGTACCTGGATTGAGTTCGCTAACATTGATGTTGTTGTTTGTGATCGTACCGGTTTTTATTTTATTCCCTTTTATGTCATTAACCAGATAATTATTGCCATTGGTATTTTGACCAATGAAGTTTATTTTATTGTTAACTGGATTAGGGCTAATTATTATATTATTAGATGAATAGTAATTTAAATCAGTTATGTTACTATAATTTTTCCTTGCGTTTATATCCGTACAAACTATACGATAAAAGTTTTTTCCGGTTTGCGGGTTATAATGTGTAAAGGTGTAGGATTTTCTTATTGGTGTATTTGAAGCGTCTAATTTTCCTATAGTTGTAAAATCGATGCCATTACTACTTGTTTCAATGGTGTAATCTTTGGTATTTATTTCATTGTCCGTAACCCAATTGATGTTTACGCCATTACTTGATTTTACTGCATTCAAAGACACAAATGTTACTGGTAGAATTGTGTTTTCAGTAACGTTAAGACTTACGCCGGCTGCAGGACTATCGCCATCAGTTCCGCCAGTTCCATTTACCGCCATGCCTTCTGCAAAAATTGTTATACTTCCAGAACCTGCAGCAGGTCCAGTCCAGGGAATTGAATAAGTAAAATAAGATGTAGGACTTGTTCCGGTTGCTGCACGTGCAGAAGTTTGTTCAATATAATTTCTTGAAGTTACAGAATGGTTGGCTGATCCACTTGGGCAAATGCCCCAAGTATTTATGTTAGTATGCAGTGTGGTTTTTGCGCTCATCATGCAGAAAGCATATTTGGGAGTTCCAGTAGCCGAGGTGATTTTCATTTGAAGCGTGTATGTTACACCAGGTGTATATTGTGTTACAGCTGTAGTTCCACTTAATAGTGTAAGCGTTGTCGTTGGATTGTAAGTCCCACCGGAATGACATGAGTTGCAAGTTCTTCCACTATTGTCCCACGATGCTCCTGAAAGGCCAGCGCCATATCCCAAAGCACCACCACTCGGATAAGACAAATTAAGTGTTTTACAAGTTTTGTAAAGGCTAGTTTCAAAGCTTAGTGACACTAAACCGATTACAATAATTAAAGTTAGCAAAGAGAAGATTTTCTTTTTCATATTTGATTGATCTATTAGTTGTAGATTTTATAGCTGTCAATATGAATATGCTTTAAAAAGCTTTCGTAATCAACAGAAATAATTTGCTTTTCAAATAGGGAAGAGAATGAACTATTTATTCCAAAAATTATGCCTTTATTGAAAATGTTTATTTTATGTGAATATCTATTGCCACCGGGGGAATACAAAAAATAATCACATCCCAAATTGGATGTGATAAAAAATTAGATTCGGTCATATTAAATAAAGGCATGCAATTAAAACAAAATGGCCGACTATAAAAGTCAGCCATTTTATTTTTAAATGTTAGAGCAAAAACATTTTATTTCCTTGCTAACACAATTTTAGTTGTGAATATAACTGAATTATCAGCAGCTTCTATTTTTACAAAATAAACGCCATTGCTGTATTTCTTAATTCCAAGATCCAAGTTTGTTGTTATACCAGAGCCGCTGCTTAAATTATCATTTTTGTACACTACTCTACCTGCATTGTCGAATACAGTTACCATAACGATTCTGTTGTTCCGAATTTTTGCATTCGACCAATTTACAGTTACGATTCCATCAGTAGTTGGATTAGGATAAATCACAGCACTAGTTGTTGGAATAGGATTCACTGTTACAATCATACTTGTTGTACTTGCACATTGTCCGGCAGCAGGTGTAAATGTGTACGTTGTAGTAGCCTGATTGTTTATTGCTGGAGACCAGGTTCCGTTTACACCATTGTTAGATGTAGTTGGCAATGTAAATGTACCACCGACAAATATTGGAGCTACTTGTGTAAATGTAGGAGTTGTTGACGCATTTACTGTCACTGTCATTGTTGCTGTAGTTGCACACTGTCCGGCACTTGGTGTAAATGTGTATGTAGTTGTAGTCTGATTATTTACTGCCGGAGACCAAGAACCTGCTACACCATTGTTAGAAGATGAAGGCAAACTAAAGTTATCACCAGCACAAATAGCAGCAACCTGAGTAAACGTTGGTGTGGTTGATGGGTTTACAGTAACGGTCATTGTTGCAGTTGTTGCACATTGTCCGGCTGTTGGTGTAAATGTATAAGTTGTAGTTGTTTGATTATTTACAGCAGGCGACCAACTTCCGGAAACGCCATTACTTGAAGTTGTTGGTAACGTAAATGAACCTCCTGCACAAATTGCAGCTACTTGAGTAAAAGATGGATTCAATGACGCATTTACCGTAACGGTCATGGTTGTACTAACTGCACACTGAGCAGCATCCGGAGTGAAAGTATAAGTTGTAGTCGCTTGGTTATTAATTGAAGGAGACCAAGTACCAGTTATACCATTGTTAGACGATGATGGTAATGAAAACGAGCCACCGGCACATATTGCAGCTACCTGAGTAAATGCAGGAGTCACACTTGGAGTTATGGTTAGGTGTAAAGTATCAACACTGCAAGATCCATTTGAATGGGTATAATCTCCACTAGTTGTATATGTTGTGCCATTCCAAGTATAAGAGCCGCATGCTGTTTGCGTAACGGCGCTATTACTTGTAGGATTAACTGTTACCGTCATTGTAGCAGTAGTTACACAACTTCCGCTGCTTGGCGTAAATGTATAAGTAGTAGTTGATTGATTATTTATTGCAGGAGTCCATGTACCATTAATACCATTATTAGAAGTAGTTGGTAGTGTAATTGAACCACCTGCACATATTGCAGCCACTTGAGTAAATGTGGGCACCGTGCTTGCATTTACAGTTACAGTCATAGTAGCAGTAGTTGCACATTGCCCAGCGTCAGGCGTAAAAGTATATGTAGTTGTTGCTTGGTTATTAATTGCAGGTGACCAAGAACCAGTAAAGCCATTATCAGAAGAAGTAGGAAGAGTAAATGTACCTCCTGTGCAAATAGCCGCCACTTGAGTAAATGTTGGCGTAGATGCTGTCGCTAAAGTCAAAGATGAAGCACTTGAAGCAGAACCTGCTGATGTTGTTACTGAAATCAATCCAGAAACGCCTGCTCCTACAACTGCAGTAATTTGAGTAGCGCTTACAACAGTAAACGAAACTGCAGCAGTGCCTCCAATTGTTACAGATGATGCTCCTGAGAAATTAGTTCCTGAAATTGTGATCGTGCCACCTGTTGCAGTACAAACTGAATTTGGAGTAAATGATGAAACAGTTGGAGGTGGTGTTACAGCTGTTAAATTTGTTACCCCAAAAAATGCTGAATTAAAATTTGTAACATCTACTGTTTTTGCAACATATGGATCATCTGAAGTACCTGTTCCGGTTACAGAAGCTGGACTATTTACCCATGCAGTACCAGTCCAATGCATAATAGCAACAGGTTGAGTAGGATCAAAAGCACTTGCTTGATGAGCAGTTACCCAACTTAATCTTAATGTATCATTGCTACCTCCTGCAACTGATTCAGAAATGTACCATTGTCTGTTAACTACTTTCGTTGGATCAACAGGTGCATTGTCAAATGTAGATTTCAATCCTATGCTGTAAACATCAGCTGTTCCGGTATTGAATATTCTGCAATTATTACTTGTTGTTTCTGTATTTATACCGATTGGAATTAAAGCGACGCCTGCATTTGTTTTAACTCGGCCTGTGGCATCCGTACCAAAGAACATACTATTTACACCACCTGCACCATCTGTAGTTTTACCCACTCTTAAATAAGATGTAGCAGTTAAGTCAACAATACCACCATTTATTACATTAAAATCAAGAACACCAGTACTTATAGGGCCTGTTGTAGAAGTATCCATTTTCATTCCAGCGCCTGCTTTAAAGGTTCCACCATCTACATTTACTGTTACACTTGAACCAGCACCAGCGGGAGCAATTAAAGAAGCTGATAAAGTATTCAATGTTTGGGTATTAGCAGTTAAATCAAGTATACCCTGGATATTATAAGTGTATTTACCATAAGTCGTTGTATTTTGACTATTATGAAAATAGCCATCTACACTTTTTATAGCGATAGTTCTTCCTGGTTTAAGATTTAAAGTATAGTTATCTGTTGCTGCTGGATTATACACTAAAGAAAGTCCGTAATTAGCTGCTTTCCAAAAATTCATATTGATATCAACATCAATTGTCATTGCACCACCGCCAGCAGATCCTATACCACCTGGGCATCTGAATCTTGATAAATCAACTGAACCAGTACCATATATTTTAACTAATTGTGCATTCGTTCCAATTTCAAAATAACAACCATCGCCAGGGCCTCCGATTACGCCATCAATTTGAACTGTATCAACCAATGGATAAGTAAATCCCGTTCCACCCGATCCTATTTGTAATCTTCTGTCTGTAGCCTCGTTTGCCCATAATTTTCCTCCTGGATTGATGATAATACTTTTGCAACCTCTGTTGGCACCGTTCATAGCAACAGTATGTCCATTACGAATTAATACATTATGTGTACCACTTGGAATTGTTGTAGCTGCAGTACCTGACCCTGGAGATGCTGCCAAAGCTGTAGCATAGGTATTATAAGTCTCCCAAGTTGTTATGTCACTCCAATTACCTGATGCGATTGTAGCATAAACAGTTTGTGATTTAACAGAGCTTGAATTCAAAAAAATAGAGAAAAGCAAAATAATAATGGTAATTATTTTTTTCATTTTTAATAAGGTTTTTATGTTTAAAGATGAAGATAAAAAAAAATCTAGCCACATTAAGTTTAAGGGACTTTAATCTCCGCAATCGTTACCGAAGAGAAAGCAATTTGATGATGAATTAATTTGAAAATTTGATAATTATGTTAACCACGAATTCACGAAAAAATTTCGTGCAAAGTTCGCAAGGGGGCAAAGGCGCAAAGTTGATTTCACTAATATTCCACCTTCGGTGGGTAAAGTGGTTGCCACGAATTCACGAATTTTTCTCTTGCCTCTAAGGCTCTAAGACACAAAGAACAACGAAGGTTTTTTTATTTCCGAATTGACAACTTCCCCTTTTGGGGGATTGAGGGGGCCGCCACTTCCTTATTCCTTATTTTTAATTTCTTATTATTTATTTCTCTCGCCACAAAGGCACAAAGACACAACGTAACACGAAGATTATTTTTTATCCGAAATGAAAACTTCCCCCTTCGGGGGATCGAGGGGGTTTTAAATCAAAAG
>CALCNY010000344.1 GCA_937897585.1 uncultured Chitinophagaceae bacterium
GTTTGTTGGCTTGTGATGCAAATCCTGATAAGAACTTAACGCTGATCGTTGCCGTTCCCTGACCAGATACCAAAGTAGTATTTGGAGGTAACGTCCATGTGTATGATGTGGCACCGTCTGCACTAGCTGTGTAAGAAATCGTAGTGTTCGTTCCAATCACATTACATACGTTCACCTGACCGGTTACTGTTGTAGCTCCTGGTACAATAGGCTGAGCGTTTACAACTACTGATGTGCTAGTTGCTGCTGCACAACCTGTGCTATTTTGTACGCTCAGGCTGTATGTTCCAGGTGCTACGTTATTAAATGTAGTAGACGACTGGAATGCACCACCGATACTGTAAGTATTGCCTGCAAATAGAGGACCCGTTACTGTAATCGTACCAGTAGCAACCGTACAAGTAGGTTGAACTACAGTTGCAGATGGAGCAACAGGGTTAGTAACTATTGTAATTAAAGCACTTCCACTCAAATCACCGGCAATCGCTGTACATTTCGAATCAGACAAAGTAGCGACAGTGTATGTAGTTGTAGCAGTAGGTGTTACTGATACACTGATCGGACTTGAAGAACCACTGAATGACTGACCATTGCTCAATGTTCCACTCCATGGACCACTGCCTGTTACCGCAATGCTAAGTGAAGTAGTTGAGCTTTGACTTGCACAATAAGTAGCTCCACCGCTGATAACAGCTGTTGGACGTGGATTTACAGTTACTGTAGCAGAACCAGTTAAGTCGCCAGCTATTGATGTACAGTTAGCATCACTCAACGTAGCAACTGTGTAAGTTGTAGTTGATGAAGGCGTCACTGATACAGATATTGGACTAGATGAGCCACTGAATGACTGACCATTACTTAATGTTCCACTCCATGGACCTGTTCCAGTCAATGCAATGCTTAATGAAGCATTTGTATTTCCTGCGCAAACAGCAGTTGTTCCGCTGATAACGCCTGTAGGACGTGGTTTAACAGTTACTGTAGCACTTCCTGTTAAGTCGCCTGCTTGTGCAGTACCACTTGCATCAGTCAATGTTGCAACTGTGTATGTAGTTGTAGCGCTAGGCGTTACAATTACGCTGATTGGACTTGATGAACCAGAGAACGAAGCACCATTTGACAAGGTACCGCTCCATGGACCATTACCTGAAACAGCTATACTTAATGTTGCGTTGGTTGTTCCTGCGCAAACATTTTGTGAACCGCTGATGACTGCAGTAGGACGAACTGATACAGTTGCAGTTCCTGTTAAGTCACCTGCTACTGATGTACAATTTGCGTCGCTTAATGTAGCAACAGTATAAGTAGTAGTAGTTGATGGTGAAACGCTCACGCTTATTGGGCTTGAACTTCCACTGAACGACTGGCCACTACTTAATGTTCCACTCCATGGACCTGTACCGGTTACAGCAATGCTAATTGTTGTTGAGGTACTTCCAGTAGCAACTGAAGGCGTACCGCTGATTACTGCTGTAGGACGTGGTCTTACAGTTACAACAGCACTTCCACTCAATTGAGTAGCTGTTGATGTATCTGTAGCGTCATTTAATGTAGCAATAGTATATGTTGTTGTTGTACTTGGAGAAACAGCTACAGCGATTGGGCTTGTGCTTCCGCTGAAGGTAGCACCATTGCTCAATGTACCGCTCCATGGACCATTACCTGTTACAGCTACGCTTAAGTTAGCGCTGCTTCCATTACACAAGAACTGTGTACCAGAGATAACCGCTGTAGGTCTAACTCTTACCTTAACACTTTGAGTAGTGATACATCCACCGAAATTAGTTGCAGTGAGTGTATAGGTAGTTGTTTGAGTTGGAGCAGCTGTTACACTTGTACCAGTTGCAGTGTTCAATCCAGTTGATGGAGACCATGTCCATGTTGATGGAGCCACTACTGTTGTACCAGTCACTTTTACATTATCTACAAGCCAATAGTAACCGTAGTTGCTTCTGTAGAAGAAACGAACTTTCAAGTTAGTTTGGTTGAGATATGATGCCAAACTGATCGTAGTTGAAGTAGTTGCTTGAGCACCTGCAGTTACTGTTCCTTGATTTGTTGAATAAGTTGCCAAGTCTGTCCATGATGTACCACCGTTGGTTGAAATCTGAACCTTAGCCACATCACCTGAGAAATTATAATACAACTGTTCGAACACCAAGTTAGCTGATGTGAAGTTGGTTGTATTGAATACAGGTGAAGAAATCATCGTACTGTCTTTAGAACCTGCACCACCCTGATCAGAGAATGCCATAGCAAACTTACCGCCTTGTGTGGTACTGAAGTTGGTGAATGCAGTACCTCCTGCTGAGAAGTTAGCAGTGTATGGTGCAGTTTTGTACTGCCATACGCCACCTGCAGGTGATGTTAATGAACTCAATACACTCCATCCTGTTGCGCTACCATCAAATGTTTCAGCCAAAGCATCCACATTATTTGTAGTAGTATTAGCACCGCTTCCAGACAAAGCCACTGAACCTCCGTAAGAGATAGATGCAGAAGCTGGTGTGATTGCAAATGCTGCAGGTTGGTTATTGATAGTTAATACAACTGCTGCTGATGCCGCACTTGTACATCCGATGGTGGTATCTGTTACTTTAACAGTATACGAACCAGTTGAACCGGCTGCATAAGTAGCACTTGTTGCGCCGCTAATGTTCGCACCATTCAACATCCACTGATATCTTACAGTACTTACACTAGGGTTAGCAGTTAATGTTTGTGTATTTGGAGCACAAATTGAAATTGGTGATGTTTCAACGATACTTACTGTAGGCAATGCGTTTACATCAACAGTTACTGTTGCTGTTGCAGGATTGCCACATGCATCTTTCACTGTAACTGCATAAGTAGTAGTTGCAGTTGGTGATACGCTAAGTGTTGAAAGCACACCCAAACTTGTTGTTTGACCATTTAATGTCCAAACATAAGTGAATGGACCCTGACCAACAGGATTAGCACTTAATGTTACAGGAGAACCTGAACATGATGCACCACTAACCGATTTAGTAGCTGTAGCTGATACAGGCACAACGTTGATCGTTACTGACTGAGTAGCTAAAGCAGCACAACCGGTTGTTGTGTTGGCCACAGACAAAGTATATGTAGTTGTTGTCGTTGGAGAAACTGTTGCAGTTCCAGCATTGTTTGAAATATTACCTGGGTTCCAAGTATAAGTTAACGCAGGATTTATTGGATTGATATTTCTAACAATAAATGTATAATCCTCAACTTCTCCCGTACCTAATGAGCTGATAGCACATGGATCTGCAGGCACTGATGTATAATAATCCATCATGATTCTCATTCTTGTAGTACCAAAAGATGCAGTAGCAGGAACTGTAAAGCTTCCGCTGGCTGTAGATACATATCCAGAGGTAACATATACTCTCTCGGTTGATTCAAAAGTACCGCTTCTGTCCCAATCTACCCATATAGCTACACCTACTGTTGTACCTGTCAGAGCAGTGTTGAAATTCACGGTTTGACCTGTACTAGCAATAACACTCAAGTTATTGAAATTACCATAGCCGTTTGTTGAATATCCACTTGATGAATTTGTAATATTCTGTTCACCACCAGTTGTACTGAATGAATTGAAATATGACGTTGTGCTTGTACCCAAATTTGCTACTGAGCAATAACCTGTAGGTTGTGTTGTAGGTCCAGATTGACCTACTGCAGAATAACCTTGCAAGTTTACAGAAGTCCCTGCACATATTGTTGTTTTATTAGCTCTTACACTGTCGATAACAGGTAAAGCATTTACTAAAAGTGATACAGTTGATTGTACAGAGCAAGTTAATGCGCCGCTTCCATCAGTACCATTTAATGTGAAGGTATAAGTACCAGCTGCAGTTGGTGTTACAGTGATTGAAGCTGGTGAGCCATAACTGGCTGTTCCACCGCTTGTAGAACTTGTAATACCAGAAGCTGCATTAGCCGCACTCCATGTTAAACCATAAGTATTGTTGTTGCCACCTGAAGTAACGGTTGCAGTCAGTGTTACTGGACTACCGATACAAACAGGACCGTTAGCAGAAGCTACTAATGTATCAGGTTGATTTACTGTAGCTGTTACAGCAGTTCTTGGACCTGTACAACCTGCAGCTGAAGTTTCAGACACATAGAATGTAGTTGTCTGAGCTATAGATTGTGAATATGTAGTTCCTGTATTCACCAATCCTGAATTATAGTATTGTAATAATACATCATCGATGGCATGTAAACCGGCAACACCACCTGATCTTGCTTTGAATACATGTTGCCATGTAGACTTGTTGTCTGTTACAAAGCTTGCAGGCAATTGTAGGTTAGTAAACACCGCTGTACCATTTACAGTAAGGGTAAGTTTACCTGCTGCGTTGATATTCACAACTACAGGAACATCTACAATACCAGACCATGATGTGCTAGCTGAGTAAGCCAAGATACCATTGGTACCTACAGTTGATCCTGGATCATTGATGGTAGATCCGTAGATTACACGAATACCAGCGATACCACCACCTGAAGTACCATACTCATCGAAGCTGATTTTTAATTTAGAACCTGTACCCAATTCTGCATTAATTGCAGTAGAAGTTGCATCGGCATCAGGAGCGAAACTATAGCTCAATCCATCAGCACCGCTTTGAGCAGCAGTAA
>CALCNY010000345.1 GCA_937897585.1 uncultured Chitinophagaceae bacterium
TATTTTATTATTTTAATATATTTTTTAAATGACTAACGCTTTAGCTCAAAAAAAATCCAAAGTAAAACCAATTATCATCTCCCTTATTCTCCTCACGGGTATTTACTTCGGTTACAAAAAAATCAATTTCAGCCTTACACACGAAACTACCGACAACGCACAGGTGGAAACTCAAATCATTCCCATCTTACCCCGAACTTCAGGTTATGTGAAGACATTGATGGTGCAAGACTACGACAGTGTTACCGCAGGACAGTTCCTCGTTGAACTAGATGATGCCGAACTTCAAAGCCAGCTTGCAGAAATGGAAGCTGACTCCGCTCAAGTGCAAGCCGATATCGCCAACGCCAAAGCCGCCGTTCAAAATGCCATGGTTTCCCTAAATGTCAATAAAGGAAATATCGAAGTAGCTAATGTAAAATTGAAACAAGCCGAAAATGATTACAATCGTAATAAAAACCTACTTGCCGACCAAGCCATAACTCAAAAACAACTCGACGACTCAAAATACAGTTTCGAAACCACACAAAAAGTTTTCAATAATGCTCAAAACGACTTGACCGCTGCTCAAAGTAAAATTCCTGTTCTCGAATCACTAGTGAAAAAAAGTGAAGCCATGCTGAATGTCAAAAGCACCAAAATCGCTGAAACAAAACTAAAGCTCACTTATACCAAAATTTATGCTCCTGCCAATGGTAAAATTGGAAAGAAAAATATCACAACCGGGCAGTTTGTTCAAGCAGGCACTCCTCTTTTTGCTATTGTAAATGACAGCACTTACTGGATAACTGCAAACTTTAAAGAAGATCAAATCAAAAATCTTTTCGTAGGCAAACAAGTTGATTTGAGAATTGATGCCTTCTCTGATATGAAAATAACGGGAACGGTTGAGAGCATCAGCGACGCTACAGGTGCAAAATTTGCTTTGTTACCTCCCGACAACTCAAGCGGTAATTTTGTGAAAGTCACACAACGCGTTCCTGTAAAAATAAAAATCAACGATTTGGAAAAATACAAATCAATGTTACGCGCAGGGTTAAGTGTTTTTGTAACTGCTGAAATCAAATAATCAACCCTGATGAGTACAACTCCCAAAGGAATTGCCAGAGCCATTATTGTACTGACAACAGTAACTGCTGCCGTTATGGAGTTGATTGATACTTCCATTGTAAATGTGGCCTTGAGTGAAATGAGCGGAAGTTTGGGCGTAAACATTGAAGATATCAGTTGGGTAATTACTTCTTACGCGATTGCGAATGTTATCATTATTCCTCTTACCGGTTTTCTAGCTTCTTATTTTGGAAGAAAGAATTATTATATAGTCTCAATGATTATTTTCACCGTCGCATCCTATATGTGCGGCCAATCTACAACGTTAGTAGAGCTGATTGGTTGGCGATTTATACAAGGTATTGGCGGTGGTGCATTATTGTCAACTTCACAATCGATTTTATTTGATGCCTTTGAACCAAAAGACCGTCCTATTGCAGCCGGATTATTTGGAATGGGCATCGTGTTAGGACCAACGTTAGGACCAACATTAGGTGGATACATCATCGACCATTCTTCATGGCCTTTGATATTCATGATTAATATTCCAGTTGGAATTGCAGCTACTTTGCTTACATTTTATTTCGTAGAGAAAAAACCGAATGAAGGCAAACACAAAGACAAAATTAAAATTGATTATACCGGAATATTATTGCTGATGGCAGGTATTGGCTGTTTGCAATTTGTATTGGAAAGAGGACAAGCTGAAGACTGGCTCAATAGTGAAGCAATAAGAATTTGTTCAGTCATTGCTGTTCTCGGTTTGATTGGTTTTGTATTTTATGAATTGAGTATTCCGCAACCTGCTGTAAATATAAGATTACTCGGAAATCGAAATCTCGCCTTCACCACCATATTCACATTTGTGGCGGGTTTCGGTTTGTTCACTTCTGTATTTATCTATCCGGTTTTGGCTCAAAGAGTATTAGGCTTCACCGCTTTTGAAACAGGTAATTCACTACTGTTGCCCACTATGGCTGCAGTAATACTCATGCCTATGATTGGCAAAATGATGAGCAAAGGTGTAACTCCAATTCCATTAATCATCATCGGTTATATTTTATTTTCTGTTTACGCTTTTATGAGCGCGAGTGTTAGTCCTGATGTTGGAAAATCTGATTTCTTCTGGCCTTTATTGGTAAGAGCGGTGGGAATTGCATTTTGTCAGCTGCCATTAATTAATCAAGCTGTTGTTGGTTTAGAGCCTAAAGATTATCCGACTGGAATTTCTTTAAACAATATGATTCGTCAATTGGGCGGCGCTTTTGGAATTGCCGTTGCGAATAATTTTGTCGCTACCAGATACGCACAACATCGCTCCGATTTGGTGAGCGCGATGCCAGCTGGTTCATTTCAATTGAACGAAAGAGTTAATGCCATTTCACAAGGTATCATTGCCAAAACAGGTGATGTGGCTGGAGCTACCACTAAAGCATACACGACAATTAGTTATGCCGTTGACAAACAAGCTTATTATTTAAGTTATCTGGATTCTTTCAGGTTGATTGGCATTTTCTTTTTAATAGTGTTGCCGATGGTTGCCTTTTTAAGAGTGAAGAAAAAAACTGCAGCAGAAGCAGCTGTGGCCATGAAAGCAGCTTCTGAATCACATTAATTTTTATAATTCAACATGATGAAAAATATTTGTCTATTATTAGTTTCTATTTTTTTAACTACGTTTTCTTTTGCGCAAGTAAAAGCAAACAGCGATTTAAAAACATTGATTAATCAATCTTTTTCTTTCTTTCCTAAGATACAAGAAGTAGAAAACACAGTAAAAACAGGTGAAGAAAAACTAGCGTTAACTTCTTTAAACAAAACGCCAGATATTAGCTTCAGCACTTCTTACAATTATATCATGCCGAAAATCTCTTTTCCTATCAACGGAAGAGAAATTCAGTTTGCTCCTGTAAATAATATTGGTGCTTCTGTTGGAACTACTTACACTTTACTTGATTTTGGCAGATTGAAATCCAGTATCAACAAAGCAAAAGCTGATATTGAAATTTCAAAAGACAATGTAAAGATGGCGAAGAATCAATTGGCCAATCAAATTGCGGCGATTTAC
The DNA here is from genome assembly GCA_937897585.1 of uncultured Chitinophagaceae bacterium. GTDB lineage: Bacteria > Bacteroidota > Bacteroidia > Chitinophagales > Chitinophagaceae > Ferruginibacter. The sequence continues at coordinate 3,119 of CALCNY010000345.1, forward strand.
TACAATATCGTTTATTTCAAAAAAGCAATTATCATCCAAGACAGCATCATTGATTACTTCAAACAAAACAAACAATTAGCTGAAAATAAAATGAAAAGTGGCGACATGCTACAAATTGATGTTTTAAACTTACAGTCAAACATAGACGCAGAACAAAATAAGAAAATCGATTTAATCAATAATTTGAATAAACAACTTAATTTACTAGAATATACAACGGGTGCAAAATTGTCTAACGGAGATGTTTTTGATTTTGATTTAGATATGAGTACCGTTAATATAGGAATTGCTGAAGCCAATAATCCCGAATTCAAATTGGCAAAAGATAAAGTCATCTCTTCTCAAAAAGATGTGGATATCGCAAAGCTTAACAGTAAACCACGGTTATCCTTAAACGCAGCGACTGGTATCAAAAACGGTTATGTACCTGATGTAAATGAAATTCGTTTTAATTATCTAGCCGGATTAACTTTCAGCCTCCCAATTTATGGTTTTGGAAAAACAAAACAACAAATTAAATTTCAGGAAAGCATTGTTAAACAATACCAATTGTCTCAAACAACTTTATTAAGCACCTACAAAAAAGATATAGTACAAACCATGCTCGATATCAATTCTTCAGTTGAAAGAATTGCCAATACAGAAAGTCAATTGCAAGCCACAAAGCAAGCCCAGCAAATCACAGCATCAAGATATCGAAATGGCGTTGCTACTTATTTGGATGTAACTGCTGCTGCTACAAATGTTGAAAAAGCCGCATTCAGTAAATTGCAATATGAATACCAACTTTGTCAATCTAAAGTAGAACTGGCAAGATTGTTGGGTTTTGAATACTGGAATAATTAAAAAAGTAAAAAGTAAAAATATACTATCTACAATTTTGAATTTTTACTTTTTACTTTTGAATTAAAATCTCATGAAACATTTAATTTTTATTTCACTAGCATTTCTTTTCCTCCATACAAACGCCCAACAAATTAAAATCACTGATGGCAAATGGAAAGGATCATTGATGATATGGAAAGAAAATAAAATCGTTGATTCTGTTCCTACCGAGTTAACCATAAAAACATTGATCAAAGACAGTGTTTGGCAATGGAAAACTGAATACATATCTGCAACTATGCCCGTTACGAAAGATTATACTTTACGTATTACCGACAAACAAAAAGGGATTTACATTACAGATGAAGGCGATGGTGTTGAACTGACGAATTATACTTTCGGCAATAAATTGTTTTCAAATTTTGAAACATCCGGAATTTTATTGAGCTCATCTTACGAGTGGATAGGCAATGATATTGTTTTCGAAATTGCATCAGGTAAAAAAATTGAAACCATGAGCATCAACACAGAGGTTACTAATTTTTCTGTTAGAAACTTTCAAAAAGTAATTTTTAAAAAAATCAAATAAAAACAACACTATGAATAAATGGTTGTTATTAGCGTCTTTGTTTATTTTCTCCTGTAAACAAAAAGAAAACAAATGTTCTGAAAACAAAGATGAGATCGGAAGAGCGTCGTGTAGGGA
>CALCNY010000346.1 GCA_937897585.1 uncultured Chitinophagaceae bacterium
TTGAATCCTAAATTTTTGTTTTGTGACGAGCCTAATTCAGGACTAGATCCACAAACTTCGATGCTGATTGATAAATTAATTTCAGACATCACAAAAGATTATAAAATGACCACCATTATCAATACACACGATATGAACAGTGTAATGGAAATCGGAGACAATATTTTGTATTTGAAAGATGGTAAAAAAGAATGGACCGGCAATAGTAAAGACATCATTTTCTCTGAAAATAAAAACCTTAATCAATTCATTTTTGCTTCTGAGTTTTTGCAAGATGCGAAATTGCATAGGATGATGGAAGCCAAGCGATAATCCAATTTGATAATTTGATAATTCGTTGATTTGATAATGGGTAGAATTGTAATGGTCAAATTTTCAAATCACCAAATTGGCACATCGTCAAATCAATCATTCCCTTATCTTTGCGAAAATTTAATTCACAATAACAGCTAATTCAACCAAATGTCAGTTTTAGTCAACAAAAATTCTAAAGTAATCGTTCAAGGATTTACAGGTACAGAAGGTACATTTCATGCTACTCAGATGATAGAATATGGCACCAATGTAGTTGGTGGCGTTACTCCAGGAAAAGGAGGTTCAACTCATTTAGATAAACCTGTGTTCAATACAGTTGCTGATGCCGTTAAAACAGCCGGAGCCAATGTAAGTATCATTTTCGTTCCGCCTGCATTTGCTGCTGATGCCATTATGGAAGCTGCTGAAGCTGGAATCGCTTTGGTGGTTTGTATAACAGAAGGTATCCCAGTTCAGGATATGGTGAAAGTAAAAAACTATTTAAAAGGTACCAATACAAGATTAATTGGACCAAACTGTCCTGGTGTTATCACAGCAGAAGAATGTAAAGTAGGTATCATGCCTGGCTTTATCTTCAAAAAAGGCCGTATCGGAATCGTTTCTAAATCTGGTACTTTAACTTATGAAGCTGCTGATCAGGTTGCGAAAGCAGGTTTGGGTATTTCTACAGCCATCGGAATTGGTGGAGATCCAATTATAGGAACTACAACTAAAGAAGCTGTTGAACTTTTAATGAATGACGACGAAACTGATGCTATCGTAATGATAGGAGAAATCGGCGGAGGCATGGAAGCTGAGGCTGCACATTATATCAAATCTACAGGAAATAAAAAACCAGTAGTAGGTTTCATAGCCGGACAAACAGCGCCTCCGGGAAGAAGAATGGGTCACGCAGGTGCTATCGTTGGTGGTGCTGATGATACTGCTGCAGCTAAAATGAAAATCATGGGCGAATGTGGTATTCATGTGGTGGCAAGCCCTGCTGATATTGGTAAAACAATGGCAGAAGCTTTGAAAAAGTAAACTTTTTTAAAAAAATTATAAAAAAATCCGGTTCCAAAAAACCGGATTTTTTATTTTCCTTTCACCTCCCTAGCTCTGGCATTAATGTCAGGGCTAGGGAGGTGGAAGGAAAATAATGAACAATTATATAATTTCGCCATTATGAAATAGCCATTACAATTATTCCGATAAACCCCGAAATAAAAATAAAGACTAGTTGAAATGACAATAATGAAAAAAATACACACATGAAAAATGAAGCCGTTTATAAAATTCCACTCCAATACAGAAAAATGGAGAATCTGCATATCGTATTCTGGTTGTTTAAAGACATTGCCTGGTGTATGTTTTGGAAACCACTGGGCATTGCCATGATCATTCCAACTATGATGATTTCAATAGTTATCGCATGGAGAACAAGAAATTACATGAGTGAGCTTTGCCACAATCTGGCAATTACCGTTTGGATAAGCGCCAATAGTTATTGGATGATTAGTGAATTTCTCGGCTTTGATACCAAACCACTATTTAACGACTTTACTTATAAACATCTTGCTCTAATCCCCTTTACAATCGGGATATTATTATTGGCCTTCTATTATCTCATTTGGAAACCCAAACATAAAGATGTGTTGGAAACAATGTAACCCATACATTCTTTTTTCAAGGCTTTTCTTTGGCTTATATTTGCATGCTTTTAAATTTTTTACTTTTTAATTTTTACTTATAAATATGTTCAGAACTCATACCTGCGGAGAATTAAGATTATCAGATGTAAACAAAGCCACTACCCTTTCGGGATGGGTTCAAACCATTAGAAAATTCGGAAGCATCACTTTTGTTGATTTAAGAGACCGCTATGGTATTACCCAATTGCTTTTTTCTGAGTCATTAAATGAAAAGCTTGAAGCCAACCCGTTGGGAAGAGAATTTGTATTGCAAGTACATGGCACCGTTAATGAAAGAAGTAACAAAAACAACAACATTCCAACCGGAGAAATAGAAATTCTTGTGAATGAATTTTCTATCCTGAATAAATCCATCACACCTCCTTTCACGATACAAGATGATACCGATGGCGGCGATGATTTGAGAATGAAATATCGTTTTCTGGATTTGAGAAGACAAGCAGTTAGAAAAAATCTCGAACTAAGATATGCAGTGGGAAGAAGTAGCAGAAATTATTTGCATGAGCAAAACTTCATGGATATTGAAACGCCTTTTCTTATCAAGTCAACACCTGAAGGAGCAAGAGATTTTGTGGTTCCCAGCAGAATGAATCCAGGACAGTTTTATGCTTTACCACAATCACCACAAACGTTTAAACAACTATTGATGGTGAGTGGCTATGATCGTTACTATCAAATCGTAAAATGTTTTAGAGATGAAGATTTAAGAGCAGACAGACAGCCAGAATTCACTCAGATAGATTGTGAGATGGCATTTGTAGAACAAGAAGACATCTTGAACATGTTTGAAAATTTAATCAAAAGAATTTTCAAGGACGTAAAAAATATTGACTATACAGACAACGTGGAAAGAATGACATGGGAAAACGCCATGTGGACTTATGGTAACGACAAGCCGGATATCAGATTTGACATGAAGTTGTGTAATCTGAAATTCCCTTCACATACATTCCCTGGCAGAGAAGATATTTCATCATTAATTTCAGGAGTTGATTTCAAAGTATTTGATGAAGCAGAAACAGTAATTGCCATATCTGCTCCTAACTGCAGTGAATATACGCGCAAACAAACCGATGAACTCACTGAATGGGTTAAACGTCCGCAAATTGGCATGAAAGGTTTGGTGTACATCAAGTGTAATGCTGACGGAACTTTCAAAAGTAGTGTAGATAAATTTTACAACGAAGACAAACTGAAAGCTATCGCAACTGCTGTGAATGCAAAAGTAGGTGATATGATTTTTATTTTGGCAGGTGCAGAAGAAAGAACAAGGAAAGCCACTAGTGAATTGAGATTGTATTTAGGTCAGCAATTGGGATTGAGAAGAAGTGATGAATTTAAGTTATTGTGGGTATTGGATTTCCCATTGTTTGAATATGCAGAAGACGACAACCGCTGGGTAGCTCGTCATCACCCTTTCACTTCTCCAAAGCCAAGTGATATTGCGACTATGATCAACAACAATCCTGTTATTGAAAATGCTGCTGAATATTTAAAACATCCTTATGCCAATATCAAAGCCAATGCTTATGATATGGTATTAAATGGAAATGAAATTGGCGGTGGTAGTATCAGGATTTTCCAGAAAGAATTGCAACAGAAAATGTTCGCAGCGTTAGGCATGGATGAGCATGAACAACAACATAAATTTGGTTTCTTGTTAGGTGCTTTCGAATATGGCGCGCCTCCTCATGGTGGTATTGCATTCGGCTTCGACAGACTTTGTTCAATTTTAGGAGGTTCAGAAAGCATCAGAGATTTCATCGCTTTCCCTAAAAACAATAGCGGAAGAGATGTGATGATAGATGCGCCATCCATGATTGATGATAAACAGTTTGACGAATTGCAAATCAAGTTAGATTTGAAGGCATAAGCGACTGTTATGACAAACTTCCCTCTCGCAGAACGCCTCCGTCCACAAACCTTGGATGAACTGGTTGGACAGGAACACCTGACCGGCAAGGGAAGTATACTCCGAACGGCGATTGAGCATAAAAAAATCCCTTCTATAATTTTATGGGGGCCTCCCGGTGTTGGCAAAACCACCATCGCAGGCATCATCGCCAACACACTTGAAAAACCATTTTATTCCATCAGTGCCATTGCTGCAGGCGTTAAAGAAATCAGAGAAGTAATTGAAGATGCCAAATCAAAAAATGGTGCAGTATTGTTTATTGATGAAATTCATCGTTTCAACAAAGGGCAACAAGATGCATTACTAGGTGCTGTGGAAAAAGGCATTATCACTTTGATTGGCGCCACCACAGAAAATCCTTCATTCGAAGTCAACAGCGCCTTACTCAGCAGATGCCAGGTTTATGTATTGAAAGCTTTAGATGAAAAACAAATGCATCAACTGTTGGAAAGCGCCGTTCAACATGACGAATACCTTTCATCAAAAAAAATAATTTTAAAAGAAACAGCATCTTTAATCAGAATATCCGGAGGCGATGCCAGAAAATTATTGAATCTGCTTGAGCTTGTAGCAGATCATTTAGGAACTGACAATACCATTACCGATGAATTGGTCATGCAAATTGCCCAACAAAAAATAGCCCTATACGATAAAAAAGGTGAACAGCATTATGACATCATATCTGCATTCATAAAAAGCATGAGAGGGAGTGATCCTAACGGTGCTGTATACTGGCTGGCACGCATGATTGAAGGAGGTGAAGATGTAAAATTCATCGCCCGAAGAATGCTCATTTTTGCAAGTGAAGATATTGGCAACGCGAATCCCAATGCGTTGCTTTTAGCCAATACCACGTTTCAAGCGGTAAATGTTATTGGCTATCCTGAAAGTCGAATTATTCTTTCACAATGCGCTGTTTTTCTTGCCACTTCTGTAAAAAGCAATGCTTCTTATATGGCCATTGAAGAAGCATTAGCAACCGTAAGACAAAAAGGCGATTTACCGGTACCTCTTCATCTCAGAAACGCGCCTACAAAAATGATGAAACAAATGGATTATGGCAAGGATTATAAATATGCCCATAACTTTGAAAACAATTTTGTCCTACAGGATTTCCTGCCAACCGAAATTTCAGGAAAACGATTTTATTCCCCTCAGAAAAATGCAAGAGAGGAAGAAATAAGAAAATTTCTGAAAGAAAGATGGAAGGAAATGTATGGCTATTAAAAAAACAAAAAAGATGTCAACTATAAATTGGGACTATAAACATTTTACCGAATTAACTACAAACGAACTTTATGACATTCTCTGGCTTAGAAGTCGGGTCTTTGTGGTAGAACAAAATTGTGTTTACCTCGATGTTGATTATAAAGATCAAAAAAGCTATCATTTAATGGGAACAATAGATGGCAAATTGGTCGCTTATGTCAGAATTTTACCTCCGGGCTTGTCATTTGAAGAAGCCAGTATCGGCAGGGTACTCACCAATCCTGATTATAGAGGTAATGGTTACGGAATTGAATTGATGAAACTCGCTATTGATAAAACAATTGAACAATATAATGTAAAATCAATACGAATCGGCGCTCAATGTTATCTCAATAAATTTTACCAAGACCTTGGCTTTGTAAATTCGGGAGAAGAATTTCTAGAAGATGGAATTCCTCATATTGAAATGGTGTTAGGACTTTAAAATAAATTTCACCTTACTCACAATATCAACCTAATGATTTTCGTTACAGAAAGGAAATACCCTTTTTATGAAAATCATTTATAGACACTGGAATATTATTTTCAAAGTTGTGCTTTTTGCAACTTGTGTACTTTTGGTTTTGCTATTCAACAGCATTAACTATTGATTATATCAAGCCAACTCTGCTTTAATATATTTTGAAGTAAATCCACCTTTGAAATCGGCCATCTTTTCAGGTGTTCCTTCAAACAAAACATTTCCACCACCTTCACCGCCTTCTGGTCCGATGTCGATAATGTGATCAGCAACTTTAATCATGTCGAGATTGTGCTCTATTACCAATACGGTATTGCCTCTGTCAACGAGTTTGTTCAACACATCAAGCAAATGACTGATATCCTGAAAATGAAGTCCGGTAGTAGGTTCATCTAAAATATAAAAAGTTTTTCCAGTATCACGCTTGGCTAATTCTGTAGCGAGCTTTACACGTTGCGCTTCACCACCACTTAATGTAACTGCGCTTTGTCCTAATGTTATATATCCCAACCCAACTTCTTGCAATACTTTTATTTTACGATAGATATAAGGAACTGCATTAAAAAATTCAACCGCATCATCAACCGTCATGTTCAACACATCACTGATAGATTTTCCTTTGTATCTGATTTCGAGTGTTTCTCTGTTGTATCTTTTGCCATTACATTTTTCACAATGCACCAATACATCAGGAAGGAAATTCATTTCAATTACACGCATGCCACCACCTTCACAAACTTCACATCTTCCACTCTTTACATTAAATGAAAAACGACCTGCATTGTATCCTCTTATTTTAGCTTCAGGAACTGCAGCAAACAATGTTCTGATGTCTGTAAAGAAACCACAATAAGTAGCCGGATTGCTTCTTGGCGTACGCCCAATCGGACTTTGATCAATCTCAATTACTTTGTCGATATGCTCCAAACCCTTTACCGACTTATATTCCAGCGGATTTGTTTTTGAATGAAAACAATATTGACTAAGAATTGGATATAACGTATCGTTGATTAATGTTGATTTACCACTTCCACTAACGCCTGTTACCAACACTAATTTCCCCAAAGGAAATGAAACAGAAACGTTTTTTAAATTATTTCCTTTTGCACCTTTTAATTCTATAAACAAACCATTTCCTTTTCTTCTGGAATCAGGAACTGGGATTTTCTTTTTGCCATTTAAATACTGAGCTGTATCGGAACCTGATTGAAGAACATCTTGAGGAGTTCCCTGAGCAACAATCTTACCCCCATGCGTACCCGCTTTTGGACCAATATCCACCAAATAATCTGCAGCCAGCATAATATCTTTATCATGCTCTACGACCAATACACTATTCCCAATATTTCTTAAATTTTGCAATGCAGAAATCAATCGCTGGTTATCGCGCTGGTGTAATCCAATACTTGGCTCATCAAGTACGTAAGTAATGCCCTGCAATTGAGAACCAATCTGTGTTGCCAAACGAATACGCTGATACTCTCCACCACTCAAGCTTCTGGATGGACGATATAAAGTAAGATAGGTAAGTCCCACATCCAATAAAAAACCCAATCGTTCGCGAATTTCTTTCAGTACATCTTTGGCTATACTATTCTGTTTGTCACTTAATCTTTTTTCAATTTCCGCAAACCATCTACCTAATTTATCCAGGTCCATTTCACTGAGTTCCGCGATGTTTTTTTCATCCACTTTAAACCAAAGACTTTCTTTTTTCAATCTGGTGCCATTACAATTTTGGCAAGCCGTCATTGACATAAATTTTTCTGCCCATTCACGAACTGCTTCACTTGTATTGTTAGAGGTAAACCATCTTTTCACCATATTGATCACGCCTTCATATTCACCATCATAAATACCTCCTTCTGTTTCTTCCATGGAAACTTCCATTACCTCATTTTCATCTACTTCTTCTTTTCCATACAAAATCAAATTCAGTGATTTTATTGGTAAATCCTTGATCGGTTTATCTAAATTGATTTTATTCTTCCTTGCAGTTTGCTGAACCATTTTAAAAGAATGCGCATCTCGCTCCTCTCCTAAGGGAATGATACCGCCTTCTTTTATTGTTTTGGTGTTGTCAGGAATTACAGATTCCATGTTGATTTGGTTCACTGTTCCCAGTCCTTTACAAATCGGACATGCACCATATGGTGAATTAAATGAAAACGCATTAGGAGATGGCTCTTCATAACTGATGCCTGTGTCGATACACATCAATTGTTTGCTATACTGAGCAAGTTCATTATTGTCATTAATCAGAATGAACAACAAATCTTTTCCTATTTGCAAAGATTTCTGCACACTCTGACTCAACCTTAATTTCATGTCTTCTGTAACCTGTAATCTGTCAACCACCACTTCAATATCATGAATTTTGTATCGGTCAACTTGCATTCTTGGTGCCAAATCCATTACTTCACCATCAACTCTAACTTTTAGAAATCCTTTCTTTCTAATGTCTTCAAACAATTCTCTGTAATGACCTTTTCTCCCTCTAACCAAAGGAGCGAGTAAGCTAATTTTTTTATTGTTGTATTTTTTGAAAACCGATTGCACAATTTCTTCTTCGCTGAACTTCACCATTTTCTTTCCGGTGTTGTAACTATAAGCCTCTCCAACTCTTGCATACAACAAACGAAGGAAATCATAAATTTCAGTAATGGTTCCAACTGTACTTCGTGGATTTTTATTTGTCGTTTTTTGTTCGATAGAAATCACCGGCGACAATCCTGAAATCTTATCTACATCAGGTCTTTCCATATCACCAACAAACTGACGAGCATACGCAGAGAAACTTTCCATATAACGACGCTGTCCTTCGTTATAAATCGTATCAAAGGCAAGTGATGATTTTCCACTACCACTGACGCCTGTAAACACCACCAATTTGTTCTTTGGTATCTGTATGTCTATATTTTTCAGATTGTGTTCGCGCGCACCCGTAACTTCAATGAAATCATTGCTTGTAAGCTCCGGTAATATTTTAGATTTTTTGACTGCCATTTTATTTTTCTGGCGCAAAGATAGGGACAAAAAAAAGCCTTTTACAATACCAATTCATTAGGATTGTAAAAGGCAGCTATGTTTAATAGAATTATTGTCCTTGAATAAATTCATTCAACTCTTCTTTGCTGGAAGAGAATGAAAAAACATTATTCACTTTAAAATAGTTTTTGGGATCTGTTGTGTATTTGTATGCAAATTTTGCAAAAGCCAACTTATTATCTTCAAAATTGAACAAGTTGCAGATTTGTGAAATTTGATCGCTGGTTAAGCAATTTGAAGAAGCAATCGATTTTGCTGTTGATAATTTCGTGTCATCAAAGCTAGATTCATTAATGGTTTTCTTCGCAGCACTGAAATCAGCAGCCTCCATTGGCCAACCTTTGCAATTACCAGTGTATTGAGGCTGTTGCTGTTGTTGCTGTGGTTGCCCTCCTGTATGAGTGGTAGTGGTATGATGAGTTGTGGTAGTGGTGTGTGCATCCATATCAGGATCGGCAATTGAAATATTTACGTTCATTCCAGGAACATTTAAGGTGGCACCTATTCCATTACTGTTAGTGTTAGTTGTAGTGGTAGTAGTAGTTGTGGTAGTTTGTCTGCCTCCTCCTTGAGCTTGAACAGGTTGCTGAACAATAGTTTGAGGACCAGGCTGGCCAGTCTGACCAAACTGACGTACATACATACCCGAAGGTGGCAAAAAATCTTCTTGAACTGGAATCATTGAATAATAATTCAGTTTTACTTTTTTGTTTTTGTCTTTTTTGATTTTGTAAGTAACGTCCATGAATTTGGCATCAGCATCCACAATCATAAGGTTGTTCTTGGTAATAGGTGCCAATGTTTTATCTTCAAAAATGATTCTTGCGCTGTAATAAGGTTGGTTCAATTCTTCAACTCTGATGTTGATTTGAGCTTCTTCATTTTGCTTCTCTCCATTTAATATCAAAAAGAATTTATCACCATCTTCTGAAAACACAGTCAGGTTTCCATGTTGCTGTGCATGTAAAGAAATGATTGAAGTAAATAGCATTGCAGCTATCAAGTAGAGTTTTTTCATTTTATTTGATTTTTGAAATTTCACAAATGTATAAAATTAATAAATGTGTTCAGTCCTACTCACAAGAGATTAATGAGAGATAAAATACTGAAAAGAAGACTTTAATTTTTCAGCATTGAACAACTTTTCTGCTTTCAAATAATTTTTTATATCAATAGTATGTGAATAGGAAAACTTAACAAAATCAAGTCTTTCATCTTCGTTGATAATAAGTGAAGCAATTTCAATTACCTGATCGGTTTTAAGACAATTTTTACTTGCTAAGTCTTTTGCCAACTTTAATTTATCTGCATCACTATTTTGTGTAGAAATCCTTTTATATACTTTCACATAATCTGTTCTTAACATAGGCCATTCATTTTTGCAAACCCAATTTTTAGGCTCCATCAATACTAAAGCATTTACAATATTTGAATTATTTTCTTCATCGGATTTTTTCTCTACAATAGCGGTCTCCTTTACAAGATCGGAAGAGCACACGT
>CALCNY010000347.1 GCA_937897585.1 uncultured Chitinophagaceae bacterium
ATTATCTCTATAACACTTTTGATGCAGATTTATTAGATAGATTCAATTCAAAATACAATACCTCAGTAACGGAAATTCTTGATGCAGTATACAAACAACCGCTTCCAAATAGATTTCTTGCGGGTTTTACAGGTTTTTTAATCGAAAATAGAGGTCATTTCATGATAGAAAATATCATTGAAGATGGCTTTAATGATTTCTTTTTCAATCATATCTATAAGTACCGCGAAAGCTGGAGCATGCCCATTCATTTTGTGGGTAGTGTTGCTTTCGGATTTAAAGACGTACTAAAAGATTTATGTAGTTCATACGAATTACAATTAGGTAAAGTGTTGAAAAATCCTATGGAAGGTCTGGTAAAATATCACCAAAATTAGTTGATATGGATTTTGTAAAAATAACAGAATCAACATCTAATTACACGGACATAGAAAAAATGTCAGTTAATGAAATTATTCATTCCATAAATCTTGAAGATAAAAAAATAGCCATCGCAGTTGAGCAAGCCCTTCCTCAGATTGAGAAATTAATAATAGCTGCAACAGAGAGGTTGCTATCAGGAGGAAGATTGTTTTACATTGGTGCGGGTACCAGTGGAAGATTAGGTGTATTGGACGCAAGCGAGTGTGTGCCTACGTTTGGTGTTGCTCCTGAATTAGTAACTGGAGTCATTGCTGGTGGGGATAGGGCGCTAAGAAATCCAGTTGAATTTGCAGAAGATGATACTGAAAAAGGCTGGCAAGATCTTCTACAATACAATATTTCCAATCAAGATATCCTAATTGGATTAACCGCTGCCGGCACTACGCCATATGTTTTAGCGGCACTTCAAAAAAGTAGGGAACAGGGTATTCTTACTGGCTCTGTGTCTTGCAACCCCAATTGTCCTATAAGCAGAATCGCTGAATTTCCTATCGAAATTATTGTTGGCCCCGAATTTATTACCGGAAGCACAAGAATGAAATCCGGTACCGCTCAAAAAATGGTGTTGAACATGATTTCAACTACTTTGATGATTAAACTTGGCAGAATTGAAGGAAATAAAATGGTAAACATGCAGTTGTCAAACAACAAATTGATCAATAGAGGTGTAAAAATGGTGATGGAAGCACTTGAAATTAATGATCCGGAACTTGCCGAAACTTTGCTAAAAAAATATGGTTCTGTAAAAAAAGTAATTAATAGTCAATCCAAATAAAAAAACACTTGTTTGCTAATTAATTTTCCACTAAATTTATCACTGAAATTTTTAATTAATCAAATACATTCACTTATGAACAACAAATTTTTACTCACGACCGCTTTGATTGCTGGTTCTTTATTCGCCACAGCTCAACAAAACAAAACAACTTACGCTATTACCGGTGATGGTAATAATGATTTCGTTTGGATGAATATCCGTCAGGTTGATTTGAGCACTGGCCAAGTTATCAAAAATGTTTTCGAAAGAAACAAAACCAATTTCAACATCACTGATGTAAATTCTAAATCAGTTGCTAGCCAAAACAATTTCACTACAGAAAATATTTTCACTTCTACAAATTATCCAACCGGAACATTTGTAGCTGCTGCTGCTTATGATAAAAGAAGCAATAAATTATTCTTCACGCCAATGCGTAGAGGAGAATTGCGTTGGTTAGATTTAAACTCAAGCAATGAAAATCCTCAGTTTTTCACCATGCCAATTGCTAATTACAAAACATTGGATCCAAATGATGAAGCAACTAACATCACTCGTATGGTTATTGGTGCTGACGGAAATGGATATGCGCTAAGTAACGATGGTAATCACTTTTTCTCTTTTACAACTGGCAAAAAACCAGTCATTAAAGAATTAGGTGGTCTTATTGATGCTGATGGTAATAAAGGAATCTCAATTCATAACAAATGCAGCTGCTGGGGTGGAGATATGATTGCTGATGCATTTGGTAAATTATATGTTATCTCTGCAAGTCATAGCGTATTTTCAATTGACATCAACACTCGTATTGCAACTTACATGGGAAATATTCAAGGTCTTCCTGTAAACTACACAACAAATGCTGCTGCAGTTAATGATGAAGGTGAAATCGTTGTAGCAAGTGCTAATATGTTTGATGGCTATTACAAATTACAAATCAATGATTTGAAAGCTGTGAAAATTCAAGGTTCTGAAGTAAGATTCAATACTTCTGATTTTGCAAATTCAAACCTTTTATTACAAAAAGAAGCTAACAGTTTAATGAACAGTAAAGTTGTACCTGTAGCTACTACTCCAGTAGATGCTAAAATATTCCCTAATCCAGTTACTACTTCTTCATTTAATGTATTGTTTGATAATAAAAGCGAAGGCAGATATACCATCGTTCTTTCTGATTTAGCTGGACGTACAATGCAGACTAAAACTGTTGCTGTAAGTGCAGGTGTTCAAACAGAAAAAGTAAATTTAAATGGTCACCTTGCAAAAGGCGTTTATTTGGTAAAAGTTCTTGACGAAAACAAATCAATTATCATCAACGAAAAAGTGGTGATTCAATAAATAATTTCGGGTTAATAAGTCCAGAGGCTGTCATTGACAGCCTCTTTTTTTTGATTTGTTGCCAAGTTTTGAATGTAATTTGCATTTTAAAATAAATTTCATGCAGGATCTCGAACCATATTACAATTGGAGACATCTCTATACAGCAGAAGAAGACAGGCATTCGCCATTTTATGGCAATCAATACAGTGAGTTTGAATATACACAAACGCTTTACAAATATTACATACATCCACAATGGGACGATTTTGGTTCCAGAACTTTATACATGAAAATACTATTTGTAGATTATGATTTTCATTTTGCGATTATTGAATTGATTGGAGAGTGGAACGATGCGATAGAAAATGATATCATGACCATCAGAAGAAATATTACAGATCTGATGTTTGATGAAGGAATAACAAAATTTATAATTATATCAGAAAATGTGCTCAATTTTCATAGTAGTGACGACAGTTATTATGAAGAATGGCATGAACAATTAGAAGATGATAATGGTTGGGTTGTTTTGCTTAATATGCCCGAACAGAGTAAACATGATTTTATCAAATCAAGAATAACCCA
>CALCNY010000348.1 GCA_937897585.1 uncultured Chitinophagaceae bacterium
GGAATTAATTCTAAGATTTTAGTTTCTGATAACGGGAAAAAATGGAGTAAGTATAAGTCGATTAAAGGACTTGTTCACGAAATAAACCTACTAAATGGCAGAATCGCATATTGTGGAACCGGCGGAATGAAATACAAAAAAAATGGCTTTTTTCAAATTGAGGATAATAAAAAGATGAAATTTGAAAACACTGGCTGCTTTTGGAGTATGCAAGAAATGAATCAAAAAGTATTAATCGTAACACAAAAAGGTAAATTCATAAAAATTGACCCTACTGAAAAAAAGTATAAGATCTATTCATTACCAACTTATTTTCCAATTTATGATGTTGAAAGAATATCAAATGAGAAAATGTTAATGGTGGGTCATGGAAAAAGCGCTTTCATTGTAGACATTCCAAACAGTAATTAAAATTACCAATTTAGATTGTAAATTATTAGCGCCGGTTTCAAATCGGCGCTAGTGATAAAATAAAAAGAGGCTGAATTAAACAGCCTCTTTTCTTTGGGGGAAATACAGAAAAACTATTTATGAGCTTCAATTTTCTTTACGAAATTGGCTTTAGGTTGAGCGCCAACTAATTTGTCAACAACTTCACCATTTTTTACAAATAAAATAGCAGGAATACTGGTAATACCATAATCCATAGAAATCTGCGGATTGTGATCTACGTTTACTTTTCCAACTTTTACTTTTCCATCATATTCTTTAGCCAATTCTTCGATAACGGGTCCGATTGCTCTGCAAGGGCCACACCATTCTGCCCAAAAATCAATTACTGATAATTTATCTGAATCTAATACTTCTACTTTGAAGTTTGCGTCTGTAAATTCGAATGCCATGTTTTTATTTTTTAGATTTTGAATGTATTTATTAATAGGGTTACAAATTTAAGTCCATATTTATTTCATGCACAAATGACATATCCACATTGAATAAATTTAATGTTGAAAGAAAATTTGAGGCAGGTTGTCATATTGTTGAAACATAAACATCAATGTGTTTGTTCAACGCAAGAAATTCAATGATATCGTCATTCATTGTGATGCCTTTTTCAAAACTAGACATGCCTAGTTTTTTTTGCCTTAACTCATCGATAATATTGAATTTCAGTGTTGTTTTGCCGGGATGTTTTTTAGTATTTTCTTCTATAAAGTTGATTAAATTTTCATCTAAAAGTTGGGGAGACAACTCCAAAATAATTTGCTTTGTAACGGTTGTTTTCAACGTCTCCAGTAAATGAAATTTTGAAATCTTGAATTCATATTGACCATTATTAAAACGTTGTTTGAATGAACCTTCAATTAAAACAATTCTTCCAGCTTCAAGATAGTGAGAGTACTTTTGGTAATCTTCACTCCAAAGCATGAATTCAGTTTTGCCACTAAAATCCTCAAGATGCAAAACGCCAAAGTTTTTACCAGTTTTGGTCAAGCGATGCTGTGCATCAATTACCAAACCCGCAAGACGAAACTGCCTTGTATTGGGCGTTTCAGCGATTGCATTTTTCACAATATTGAATTCATTAAGAGGATTGATATTATAATAAGCCAATTCAAATTTGAAATTATCCAATGGATGCCCGCTAATATACATGCCGGTTACATCGCGTTCGAAATCGAGCTGCTCAATCAATTGAAATGGAGTACAAGGTGGAATTTTTGGCGGAATGATTTCTGGCATTTGCATGTCGCCAAATAAAGTATTCGTGGCACTTGATGACTGCGATTGATACACCGAACCAAATTTTAAAATCTTTTCCAGTGCATTGGTATCACCCGGAGCCTGATAGAAAAATTGTGCACGATGCATATCTTTAAAACAATCAAAAGCACCGCTGTGAATCAAACTCTCAACTGATTTTTTATTCACCGACCTGAGATTAGATCTTTTCACCAAATCAAAAATATCTTTGAAATGGCCGCTTTTTCCTCGCTCTTCAATGATGTTATCAATGGCAGCTTCGCCCACACCTTTTAATCCACTAAATCCAAATCGAATTTCACCTTTCTTATTTACCGCAAAACCACTTTGAGATTCATTGATATCAGGCCCCAATACTTTCAAACCCATGGATTTACATTCCTCCATGAAGAAAGTTATTTTCTCAATACTACCCGCATGGTTGAGAACGGCAGCCATGTATTCACTGGGATAATGTGCTTTTAAATAAGCCGTCTGATAAGCTACAAATGCATAACAAGTTGAGTGAGATTTATTGAAAGCGTATTGTGCAAATGCTTCCCAGTCTGTCCATATTTTATCCAGCTTATCTTTTGGATGACCTTTTGCTGTAGCGCCTTCTACAAATTGCACCTTCATTTTATTTAGCGTGGCAATCTGTTTTTTACCCATCGCTTTTCTTAACACATCCGCATCACCTTTACTAAATCCTGCCAGCTTCTGTGAAAGTAACATCACCTGCTCCTGATAAACTGTGATACCGTAAGTTTCTTCCAGATATTCCTGCATGTCATCAACATCATAAGTCACAATTTCCCTTCCGTGTTTACGCGCAATAAACTGAGGAATATAAGCCATTGGGCCTGGTCTGTACAAGGCGTTCATCGCAATCAAATCATCAAATTTATCCGGCTTGAGTTCACGGAGATATTTCTGCATACCGGCGCTTTCAAATTGGAACGTGGCATTGGTGTCACCTTGCTGGTATAAACGATAAGTTTTTTCATCATCCAAAGGCACATTGTCGATTTCAATTTCTACTCCGTGGTTTTGTTTGATTAAAGCCAACGCAGTTTTTAAAATAGACAATGTTTTCAATCCCAAAAAGTCCATTTTGATAACACCTGCTTCTTCAATCGTATTGCCCTCAATTTGTGTTAACCAAAGATCAGATTCTTTTGAAGTGGCAACCGGAATCAAATCAGTCAAGTCTTTAGGCGCAATGATAATCCCTGCGGCATGAATACCCG
This sequence comes from uncultured Chitinophagaceae bacterium, assembly GCA_937897585.1. Lineage (GTDB taxonomy): Bacteria > Bacteroidota > Bacteroidia > Chitinophagales > Chitinophagaceae > Ferruginibacter. Next base: position 2,934 of record CALCNY010000348.1, read on the forward strand.
TGTTTCTTACAGAACCTTCAAGTACTTCAGCTTCGTGAAGAATTTTACTTTGTAAGTCGTTGCCATTGTAAATTTCTCTAAGTTTTTTTACAGCTTCGAAGTCTTCAGAGCCAAGCTGTTCTTTTTCTTCAAGAGATTTCTCACCGTCTTTGGCTTCTTTAGCGGTAAATGGCGCTTTCAACAAACGCTTTAAAGAAATGCCTGGTTTTTCCGGAACTAATTTTGAAATTGCCCGGCTTTCTGCCAATGGTAAATCCATTACTCTAGCCACATCGGCGATACTACTTTTAGCAGCCATTGTACCGTAAGTGATGATTTGAGCTACTTGATTTTTGCCATATTTCTGAACCACATAATCAATTACTTTCTGACGGCCTTCATCATCGAAATCCGTATCAATATCGGGCATGGACTTACGCTCGGGATTTAAGAAACGCTCAAATAGCAATTTGTATTTAATCGGATCGATGTTGGTAATCCCAATACAATAAGCCACCACACTTCCGGCAGCAGAACCACGACCTGGCCCAACGAATACGCCAATCTCACGACCCGCTTTGATGAAATCACTAACAATCAGAAAGTAACCAGCGAATCCCATTTTTTCAATAACACCTAACTCAAATTGAATTCTTTCTTCCGCTTCAGGAGTTAGAATTTTATATCTGTCTCTTGCTCCAGCCCATGTGATGCTTGCGAGATATTCATCCTGTGTTTTGAAATTTGCAGGCACCACAAAATGGGGTAGAAGTATGTCCTTTTTTAAATCAAGTAATTCTACTTTATCTACAATTTCATTGGTATTTTCGATGGCCTCGGGTAAATCAATAAACACCTTACTCATTTCCTCTGATGTCTTAAAATAAAACTGGTCATTGGGAAATGCAAATCGTTTATTCTTGGTAAGTACATCATCATCAGAAAATTCCCGAAGGGCAGGAGTGCTTTGTTTTTCACCGGTGTTGATGCATAACAAAATATCATGTGCATTAAAATCACTTTGATCAACGTAGTGGCTATCATTACTGGCAATCACTTTTACATTGTATTTCTTGGCAAAACGAAGCAACACCTCATTTACTTTATCCTGTTCTGCCATGCCATGTCGCTGTAATTCTACATAATAATCATCCTGAAAAATATTCAGCCACCATTTGAATTCATTTTCGCCTTCGTCTTCACCGCTTTTCATAATCGTTTGAGGTACTAATGCACCAAGACAACACGTTGTTGCAATCAAACCTTCATGATATTTATGAATAAGTTGTTTGTCGATTCTTGGATATTTAGAATACATACCTTCAATGTATCCGAGAGATGTAAGCTTGACTAAATTTTTATATCCTTGTTCATTTTTAGCTAATAAAATCTGGTGATGTCTTGGGTCTTTTTCTTCTTTACTAAATGTTTTTCTGGTTCTGTCTTGTGTGATGTAAAATTCGCAACCCACAATAGGTTTTATTTTGGGCTTCCCAAATTCGTCAAGATTATTGTAAGCTTCTTTTACAAATTCAAAAGCGCCAAACATGTTTCCATGATCACTGATTGCCAAGGCAGGCATACCATCCTTAATGGCTTTTTTATATAGATTTTTAATGGACGCTGCACCATCGAGAAGCGAGTATTGGGTATGGACGTGTAAGTGACTAAATTTCATTTCAAATATCAGATGGATTTAAAATACAAATGTCGAATTAAGCAAAAAAAATCACACTGTAATAAGACGAAATGTAATGAAACATCAGCCTTCAAATATCGGAATGTTTAGCCTATAAATCTTTCAGGATTTTTCCACATTGAGTCTTTTTTTCTTTAAAAAAACAAAGAAATTAGCCGATAAGGGCTATCAATTGGTTATTTTTGCAGACTGATTAAAAATTGACTTTTAATACCTTTCATCATTCAAAATTGAATGTTGAATTTCAAATATACCTCAACCATTAAACCATTGCTTAAATATAAAAGCATCATATTATTTATATTTTTTTCACTAGTTGTAAGTCAATTAAGTGCTCAAAAAAACAAACCAGAACAATCAAAAACTCCACATTTTATTGAAGGGATTGAATTAAGCAGAAATTCTGAAGTTAACCAATCGATTATTATTAAAGATGAAAGTGTCAATAACAGCAAGTCAAAAGTTATTGATAATACAGCATTGCCTGAAGAAGACCCACAAATCAATTCATTGCAAATTAAATATGCTCAATTACTAGATGTAGAAATTGAAAAAACAAATAATAAAGTCCTTTACGATTTCATTGAAAATTGGATGGATACTCGATACAGATTTGGTGGCAGTACAAAATCAGGCATCGACTGCAGTGGATTTAGCAGCATGTTATGTAAAGAAGTTTACAAAATAACTTTACCGCGCATGGCTAGTGAACAATATAAAGTTTGTGAAAAAATTGATAAAGAAAACATGAAAGAAGGCGACCTTGTTTTTTTCAACACAAGAGGCGGAGTAAGTCATGTTGGTGTTTATTTGATGAATGATTATTTTATTCATTCAAGTACTAAAGATGGCGTTATTATTAGCAGTCTGAATGAAGACTATTACCACAATAGGTTTATTGGTGCGGGAAGATATGTTATCCCAGAGCAACAGAAACTAGTGCAACAGGATTAATTTATGCTACTGGTATTTACATAAAAAGATGCGTTCAGTTTTATACTTTTTTCTAACGCTTTCATTTTTATTGATTTAAAAGTTGTGGTTGGATACATCCATTTTTCAGGTTTATTTCCAATCGTTATTTTTACCGGCATATCAAAACCTGTAACTACATTTTCCCATTTATAATAAAACCTTCCGGCTTTGAATTGATACGTCAATTGTGGAATTTTTGTTGTTCTCAAATATTGATTGAATACTTTCGAAAAATCTATTCCTGATTTAGCTGAAATGTAATTTTCAATTTGAGCAGAGGTAACCGTTTGATGATAAAAATCTTTAGACAAACCATTTAATATTTCTCTGAATTTTTTATCATTATTAATAACTTGCCTGATTGTATGAATCATGTTAGCACCTTTATCATACATATCTCCACTACCTTCTTTATTGACGCCATAATCACCAATGATAGGCACATCGTTGCTGATATTTCTTCTCAATCCAATAACATATTCATCAGCGGCTTTTTTGCCATAATAATATTCAGTAAATAATACTTCACTATAGTTTGTAAAACTCTCATGAATCCACATGTCAGCAATGTCTTTTGATGTAATGCTATTGCCAAACCATTCATGGCCACTTTCATGTACAATAATAAAATCCCATTTCATGCCATGTCCGGTTCCGGAACGATCACTGCCCAAATATCCTTTCGTATAACCATTTCCATAAGCCACTGCACTTTGGTGTTCCATGCCTAAATATGGTGCTTCTACTAATTTGTAACCATCTTCATAAAAAGGATAGGGGCCAAACCAATATTCAAGCGCCTTTATAAGTTTTGGTGCATCAGTAAATTGTGTTTTTGCTTTTTCAAGATTGTCATTCAATACCCAGTAATCCATATCAAGATTACCTTTCAATCCGTTGAATTTTTCAGAAAAGTGACTGTATTTGCCGATATAGGGAATGATATCGTAACTATTTATTGGAGAAGTTACTTCCCAGGTGTACAAATCAATGTGACCTAATTTTTTGAGCGACTTCAGTCTTCCGTTTCCAATAGCTTGGAATGAATCCGGAACGATGATGTTTAAAGTAGCTCCATTATCAGGTTCATCTGATTGAGTGTCTTTACAAGGAAACCAAACACTGGCTCCTAAGCCTTGGCAAGCCACACTTATCCATGGATTATTTTGTTTGTCATGCGACCAAACCCATCCACCATCCCAAGGGGCATGTCTGGCTATTCGTGGTTTGCCATGAAAATGAACTGTTATATCTTTTATGATAGGAAGGGCATTTTGAATTGTTGAATCGAAATTTATCCAATACACATTTCCCTCTCTATTGTATGACAATTTTCCTGTATCTCCGAAAATGCTGTCTATTTGCATAGGTTCCTGCAAATCAAGCTGCATCATAGATACACCACTGTCTTCAATAGTTATTACATTCACCCCTTCAATGGTTTGGTTGCTGATATCAGGTATAATTGAAAGGTTATAATGCAACACATTCCATTTCAATCGACCATTTCCATTACTACCTCTTAATGTATCCTGATGAGAATATTGTTGAGCCAAAAGGCTATTGCTTGATATCAATAAAATGATGATTAAAAATGAGATGATGATTCTTTTGTTCATTTATGCAAATTAATATTAAAATCGAAATTGTAACCATTGAATTAAATGCCACCATACGTTCCTATGGAACGTTGACCGAAAATAATTTCAATTATTTTCTAGAGACGACATGTTCCGATGGAACATTGTTGCGCTTTATCAAAACGATAGGTTCCTTTCAGAAATTAATCTAGTTTCCAGAATCAAGCTACAAGATTACCTTTCATTTCCTACATTTACGCTCTATTAACCCAATATGCATCCACGTTTTTTTCATTGTCTAATCATTTCAGCTATTGTTATTTTGTGTTCGTGCAGTCATGAACAAGAAAATAATAAACAGATATTTCGCTACAATGAATCCGCTGGCATTGGAACTTTAGATCCTGCCTTTGCAAAAAATCAGGCAATTATGTGGCCTGTTCATCAACTGTACAACACTCTTGTGGAAGTAAATGATAAAACTGAAATCGTTCCTTCGCTTGCCAAATCTTGGATTATTGCTGCGGATAAAAAAACGATAACTTTTCTATTAAGAGATGACGTGTATTTTCAAGATGACCCTTGTTTCGCAAATTCACAAAAAAGAAAATTGATTGCCAGCGATGTTGTATTCAGTTTGAATAGAATAATTGACCCCAAAATTGCAAGTCCTGGAGCCTGGATATTCAACAACATCATTGATTATTTACATCCATTCGTTGCCATAAATGATACCACCTTTCAATTGAATCTGAAACAAC
>CALCNY010000349.1 GCA_937897585.1 uncultured Chitinophagaceae bacterium
ATGATTTGATTTTTGAAAGATATCCTGAAACCTACCCTTTTGATCAGAGATATGTACACCGCTGGAAAATAAAACATGCCTGTAAAATTGCTGATGCTGTAATTGCCATAAGTAATCAAACAAAAGCAGATCTGATACAATACTATCATGTGCCAGAAGAAAAGATAACTGTTTGCTATCAAAGTTGTAATCCAATTTTTCAATGTATCATTAGTGAAAATGAAAAATCGATTGTAAAAAAAAGATACCATCTTCCCGATCAATATTTTTTATTTGTCAGCAGTATCGCACCAAGAAAGAATTTAATTTCAGTTTGCGAGGCGATGATCCAAATTAAAAATCAAAACAAAATTCCATTGGTTGTAATTGGAAACGGGAAAAAAGAGAAAGAAAAAGCAAAACAACTAATGGCTGAAAATGGCTTAAGTGACAAATTAATTTTATTGAACGAATTACCTGCATCCAAAGATTCAAATTTCACTACGGCAAAAGATTTCCCTGCCATTTACCAACAGGCGCTTGCATTGATATACCCTTCGATATTTGAGGGATTTGGTGCACCTTTGCTTGAGGCTTTGTACAGCGGGATTCCGGTAATCAGCAGCAATGCCTCTTGTTTGCCTGAAGTTGGCGGAGATGCGGCAATCTATTTCGATCCGTATGATGTTAATGCCATTGCCGAAAATTTAATTCGAATATCTACAGATTCTCAACTTAGAAAAGTTATGATTGAAAAGGGATTAGATCAGGCAAAAAAATTCACACAAGAACAATATGCAAAAGACATTATGAATGTTTACAATAAAATTTTATGATTGGTTATAGAAACGATATAGAAAGTTGTTTATCCGTTTTAAAAAATGGAGGACTTATTTTATACCCAACTGATACCGTTTGGGGAATTGGATGCGACCCAACTAATGAAGAAGCTGTTTCAAAAATTTATAAGCTTAAAAATAGAAATGAAAGCAAAAGCATGATTATTCTTGTTGCTGAAGAAAAAGATATTTTAAATTATACCAATACTCATGAATTGAAAATATATGATTATCTAAAAGGCATTCATAAGCCTACAACCGTAATTTATCAAAATGCAATTCACCTTGCTCCTAATTTGATCAATTCAGATGGCTCAATTGGTATAAGAATTGTGAAAGATGATTTCTGCCAGGAACTCATCAAAGCTTTTGGGAAACCTATTGTTTCAACTTCGTCTAATGTTTCTGGTTATCCTGCTCCGGCCATGTTTACTGATATAGATATATTAATTAAAGATGGTGTTGATTATATAGTTCAACACAGGCAGGAAGAACAAGTGCCCGGAATACCGAGCACTGTTATTAAAATGAATGAAGATGGAACTTATGATGTTCTGCGTCCTTGATTAAAATATTCTCAATCCTATCCCCAAATGAATAACCTGAGATTGCCATTTGTCCGAACTTCCGGCAATATCATTAATATTACTTAATCCTATTTGATACCTGCCATAGATTTTAATTTTCGAAAAATTAAATTGTACACCGGCAATCAAAGAGAAGTCTCCAGTTTTAAAAGCACTGTTCACATTATTTTTTAGTGATAAATTTTTGTCTACAATGATTCCATAACGGGGACCAACTTGAATTACCATTTTCTCGCCGGCTTTTATGTTCATTAATAAAGGAATATTCAAGTATCCGAATTTCAATTTAGATAACGCAATAGAATTGTAAGTATTAGAAAATGCAGTGCCTGTATCAAGCTTAACCGCACTATAATACAATTCTGGTTGGAAGGTAATGGATTTGCTCAATTTTAATTCTGCATAACCACCAAGATGATACCCAAAAGCAAATTTTTCACTGAAAGTAGCACCCTTTATTTTTTGCATGTCTGTACCAAATTTCACGCCCATGTGAAAATCTTGAGACATGCCGCAGTAGCTAACTGCAATGAATAATGTGATTAGAACTATTTTTTTTGACATGGAAATAATTTTTTAAGGTAAAAGATTTAAGTTGTAAAGGTAATATAATATATCAATTGCCGAAGGATGGAATAATTCCATAAACCATATTGAAATAATAGAGAAAAGGGTTATCGTAAAACGCTTAACAATTATATATTTCTAGAAAAGCTATGAGAAACAGAAATAAAACTGTAGCTTTGCGGCGACAATTAATAAACTGAGAATTACATGACATGCTCAGTTGCTGTTGATAGCAGGTTGATATTCATCATTACTTCTGAGATTCTCTCTCCCAACGGCCCGAAGCATTACATGTGACCATCAAATTCAATTTTGACCACGTGTTTATTGCATACATTGCAATAATGGGTCCTTACTTAAAAAATAAAAAATGACAACATTTGAAGCGTTAGGCCTCAAAGCCGAACTTTTACAGTCCGTAACCGATTTAGGATTTGTAAACCCTACTCCTATTCAAGAACAAGCCATCCCAGTACTCCTTTCTGGAACTACAGATTTTGTAGGATTAGCACAAACTGGAACGGGAAAGACTGCAGCTTTCGGACTGCCTTTATTACATCTTATCAATGCAGCAGATAAATTTCCTCAGGCATTGATTGTTTGCCCAACAAGAGAACTTTGTTTGCAAATCACTAATGATTTGTTGCAATTCAAAAAACATTTAAAAGGAGTTAACTCTGAAGCCGTATATGGTGGTGCTTCTATCACTATGCAAATCAGAAACCTTCGTCAGGGTGTACAAATTGTTGTAGCCACTCCAGGCAGATTGATTGATTTGATTGAAAGAAAAGCAATTGACTTACAAAAAGTAAAATACGTTGTACTGGATGAGGCCGATGAAATGTTGAACATGGGATTCAGAGACGATATCGACTTCGTACTAAAAAATACCATCAACAGAGAAAGCATCTGGTTGTTCAGTGCTACCATGCCACCTGAAGTAAGAGCGATTTCTAAAAACTTCATGACTACACCAAAGGAAATTACTGTTGGTAAAAAGAATAGCGGTAATGTAAACATCGATCATCAATATTTTTTAGCGGCTGCTCATCACCGTTATGAAGCGTTAAAGCGTTTGATTGATTTCAATCCAGGTATGTATGGCATTATCTTTACACGCACCAAAGCTGATGCTCAAGAAATATCTGAAAGATTATCAAAAAGCGGATATGATATCGAAGCCCTTCATGGCGACCTTACCCAACAGCAACGAGATAAAGTAATGGGAAGATTTAGAAATAAAACTTTGCAATTACTTATTGCTACTGACGTGGCTGCAAGAGGAATTGATGTTGATGGCATCACTCACGTTATCAATTATGAGTTGCCAGATGACATGGAAGTATATACACATAGAAGCGGACGTACGGCAAGAGCAGGAAAAAGCGGTATCTGTCTTTCTATTTGCCATAGTAGAGAAACTTTCAAAATCAGACAGCTTGAAAAAATGATCAATGCCACGTTCCATAAGCTTGATATTCCAAGTGGCAAGGATGTATGTAGAAAACAATTCTTCCATTTCATGGACAAATTGATTGAAACAGATATTTCTCATGGCGATTACGAAACTTACTTACCAGATTTAATGCAGAAATTTGAAAATGTTTCTAAAGAAGAAGTCTTACAAAGAGTAGCAGCTTTAGAGTTCGATCATTTTCTAAAATATTATGAAAATGCAGAAGACCTAAATACAAGAATTGACAGTAGAGTAAAAAGAACTGAAAATGGCAGAGATAATTCCAACGGTGATAGCCGTGAGAGAAATTTCAACAGAAGGGACAATGGTTATACAAGACTATTTGTAAACTTAGGTACCAAAGATGGTTTTTATAAAGCAAGTTTCCTTCAGTTTATTTTGGATGAAAGCAATCTAAAAAAAGATGTTTTGGGAAAAATAGACATGCGTGAAATGAACACTTGGGTAGAAGTTGATAAAGCCAATGCTTCAAAGATGATCAAATCTATTGATGGCAAAAGATACAACAACAGAACGGTAAGAATGAATGAAGCCGATGGTGGATTCAGAAGACCCGGCGGAGATGAAGGCGGAAGAAATGACGAGGGAAGAAGAAGCGAAGTCGGCAGAAAAAGAAATTTTGCACCAAGAGAAAGAAGACAATTTTAATAATTGGGTTTCTATTACCTAGGCTTGGCCTTAAGGCCAAGCCTAGGTAATAGAAACCC
>CALCNY010000350.1 GCA_937897585.1 uncultured Chitinophagaceae bacterium
TAAAATCAATTCTTTCTCTGTACTGATATGCAATATGTGTAAGCGTGTATTGTATTTCTGGGCCATTTTTACTGCTCTCAATGAAGATTCATAACAGGCATTTTCATCTCTGATTATGGGATGATCCGCTGGTGAAAGATCTGGCTTTAATGACTTTATTTGATTGTAATTATTTTTTATAATCGTTTCATCTTCACAATGTGTGGCAATCAATAATTCAGATTCACTGAATAATTTTTCCAATGTGTTATAATTATCTACAAGCATATTACCTGTACTACTGCCCATGAAAATCTTTACTCCACAAATGTCATTTTTTCTTTTATTTACTTTCAGCACTTCTTCAGCATTATCATTGCTAACGCCCATAAAAAAAGAATAATTGGCTGGAGATGTACGAGAAGCTATATTGTATTTATCCTCCAACAAATCAATATTCAATGCATTGGGAATTGTATTGGGCATCTCCATAAAACTAGTAACACCACCTGCTACACCAGCAGTGCTTTCAGTTTCAATCGTGGCTTTATGTGTCAATCCGGGCTCGCGAAAATGTACCTGATCATCAATCACACCTGGAAATAAATGCTTGCCTTCACCATTAATTTCGTTTACAAAAGATTTCACAGCAATGGAATTGTCAATGCGTTCGATTCGATCGCCTTCAACAAGTACATCCATTGTTTTTATTTCACCTTCATTTACTACCGAAATGTTTTTAAACAGATATTTTTGCATAATTTCAAATTATTGTATAAACAATCAAAACTGATGCAAATTATTAAAAACGTTTTCAAATTTCTGATTTTTGTTTTTCCCTTTCCTATTTCGGCTCAAAGCACTTATTTCCAGCAGGAGGCTAAAGAATTACATTTTATCGACAGAATGGAAATAATGGAACAAAGAAATACTGATTTGAATTTTTCATCTCTAAAGCCATATAATCGTAAATATGTTTTGCAAGAAACAGCACTTCTTGACAGCAATGGACATTTAGCCAAACTTTCAAAAACCGATCAATATAATTTGTTGAGTCTTTACATGAACAATAATGAATGGTATAATGAAAATCAATCTGTTTTTTTAAGTAAAAAACCTATACTCAAAACATTCTATAAAAGTCAATCAAATGCATACGAAGTCAATGTAAAGGATTTTTTCCTCGCTATAAATCCTGTACTACATTTTAGAATGGGAAAGGAATTAGAAAATGACAAAAACATTTATCTGAATTCAAGAGGCTTAACATTAAGAGGCCGCATTGCCAACAAAATCGGTTTTTCATCAACCATCATTGATAACCAGGAAAGAGGACCATTATTTTTTCAACAGGAAGTGGCTGAATTAAGAGCAGTTCCAGGCGTAGGGTTTTATAAAGCATTCAAAAAAGATGTTAATACACAAGATTATTTTGATGGCAGAGGTTATCTTACTTTTAACGCCACAAAATATATAGATTTTCAGTTTGGGTACGACAAGAACTTTATTGGTAATGGTTACAGAAGTCTATTTTTAAGCGACTGGGGCAACAGCTATCTTTTTGCTAAGATCAATACCAGAATCTGGAAATTCAATTACCAAAATTTGTTTATGGAATTAATGCCAAGATATAAGGATATCGGCAACAATTTGCTCAGAAGAAAATATGCGGCGATGCATCACCTAAGCATGAACGTAAGTAAATCTTTAAACATAGGATTATTTGAAGGTATCATGTTTGGAAGGTCGGATCATTTTGATTTTGAATATTTAAATCCCATCATTTTTTATCGTCATATTGAAGGAACTATCGGAAGTCCTGACAATGCTGTTGCCGGATTGGATTTTAAAATAAATGTAAAAAAGCGTGCACAATTTTATGGACAATTTTTGTTGGATGAATTCATTTTATCAAAAATCAAAAACGACCCTTCCAATTGGGTTAATAAATTTGGAATACAATTGGGTGCAAAATATATCGATGCCTTTGGTATAAAGAATCTTGATTTGCAGGCAGAATTAAACAGAGTGAGACCATTTACATATTCTCATTTTGATACTATAAACAATTACACCCACTATAACCAACCACTTGCACATCCACTGGGTGCAAACTTTCAAGAATGTATAGGCATAATCAGGTACCAGCCTTTCCCTAAATGGAATTTTTATGCTAGAGCAATTTATTATTACAAAGGAATGGATACCGCCAATGCTAATTTCGGTGGCAATATTTTCAAAAGTTATCTGACACGATTGTCAGATGCAGGCTTTAATGTTGGAAGTGGAAATAAAGCAACTTGTTTAAACACCAATCTAAATGTTTCATATGAGTTCAGACAAAATCTTTTCTTTGAAGCAGGAGTACAAAATAGAAATTATAAATTGGCATCTGGGTATAAAGACAATAGCGTTTCATTCAGCGCAGGTATCAGATTGAATATTTATAAAAGGGAATATAATTTTTAGGAGTAAGGTTTGTTTTAGCCACGAATGCACGAATTGATTTTTGTATTATAAAATATTTATTTTCTCCTTTTTTTTCAATTGCACGAATTGCACGAATTGGCGCCGGTCTATTGACCGGTGCCAGAAAGAGCTCACAGTCTCAGACTGTGTTTTGTTTAATAAAACGAATCTTATATTTTAATATAATCTCAGCGCCTCTGCGGTAAACCATTATTTATCAAAGCTCAACGGAACATTGATTTTCAAACCAAAATTTCTACCAACATTAAAAACACCTTGTCTACCTGTAACCTCATTTACAGCTGCATATTTCAACCTGCTTAAATGTGATTGATAAGCAACATCTCCAATATTTAATGCAGACAAATAAACACCGATGATTTGTTTGTTTTTTTGATTATGAATTTCTGCCCCAATTCCAATATTCATCAAAACATATCCTTTGCTGGCAGTTTCTGTATTATAAGCAGTAAAAGCATTATTCTGACTGAACGTATTTTCTATTTCATATTTAGCATAAAAGTTCTTGAATGATTTATTCAATTTTTTAAAATCTGCTCTAAATTCTGTGAGTAATTTTGGAGCTGGAATAAAAGGCAAATTTTTAGAACCTTCCATAGCGGTTGCAAATTCCCCTCGCACATAAGAGAAACTATTTTCGATATGCAACCAATCTAAAGGATGCGGATGTATATCGAGTGTAATTTCCATTCCATACATATTTGCTGATTGCTGGTCAAATGTGAATGCTGTAAGCAAGTTTCCATTTGATACTACCAAAGAGTCAGTTCCGGAAATATTTTGCAACTTTCTGTAATAAATAAAATTGCTGAAATGATTATAATAACCAGCAAGGTTAAACGAAAAATGTTCTTTGTTCAGCGTTACCGCCGCGTCAAATTGTGTACTAATTTCACTGTTCAAATTGCGGTTTCCATATTCATATCTGATGGTACCTTCATGCGCTCCATTTGAAGCCAACTCAGGTATACTTGGTGCCCTGAATGCACGAGCGATGTTGAATTTGACATTAACATTCTTATTTGCAGCATAAGTCAATCCTGCACTACCTGAAAAATTATTATAATCCTTTTTAAATGCATTTCCTTTAATCAAATTGCCTTCCATTAAATTATTGACATCAATATTTCGATTGTCAAATCTCATTCCACCACTAAAATCAAATTTCTTAATTTCTTTCTGAGTAAAAATAAAAAAGCCAATATCAAATAAATGATAATCCGGAATTAGTTGTTCAATGCCAAGATTAGAATTCGTTTGATTCATACCGTTAGTGCCTAATGAATTTTTCCATCCATTCTTTTCTTTGAAATGAAACTGCGAAGCAAACGTAATCGTCTTCATGTCAAAAAACAATGAACGTTCATTTAGATTATCAGGGTTACCAAATTCCTCTCTTTTGTTTTGTTGAAAACCGACATTAAATGAAAGGCTGTTTTTGCCTAATGTGTAGCTATTGTCTGTAGCAACTTTGAAATGTCTGATGTGTTGATACGGAATTAAAGGAGTTATGCTTTTAAAATCAGCATTTGTGGCTTCAGTTTCATTGCCCCCTGGCAAAGCTTTAATAAAATTTCCCAAGCTATCTCTATTCCCTTCTACCATTCCCGCTTTCAAATCAAAGCTGCTGAATAGTAAATGGCTAAAGCCTTTCTCACCATTATAGCCTAAATAGCCACCAAAATTTTGTTCATTGAATTTAGAATTGAAAACGTAGCCATCATATTTATTTTTATAATCGGCAGCAGCTTTATATGTTCCATAGGCATTCCAATTGAACCCATTTTTATTTCCTGAAAAATTTCCATTGAACGAACGCAATTGATTATTCGTTTGGTAATTGGATCCCAGATTTAATTTGATGGTATTTTTAGGAGCAGGTACATTTGTAATGATATTGATTACTCCGGCCATGGCATCACTTCCATAAACCAAACTTGCAGGCCCTTTCAAGATTTCAATTTTGCTTACACTTTCATCATCTATTTCAATACCATGCTCATCACCCCATTGCTGTCCTTCCTGACGAACACCATCATTAATGGTAAGTACACGATTATAACCCAAGCCTCTAATTAATGGTTTAGAAATTGCAGGACCAGTTGCTAATGAAGACACCCCAGCTTGTTTGGTAATACTCTCAATAATATTCATTGAAGACGATTGCAATAAATCCTGTTTACGCACCACTGAAACCTGGAAAGGAATTTTCTTTAATTGAGTAGCTTTACTCACACCGGTAACAACTACTGCATTGTTTTCAATTATAGTTTCCAGTAGGTTAAAGTCCTTATGAGTATCTCCTTTTATTTCAATAGTAATAGCAATAGTGGCATATCCAATGTGAGAAATTTCTACAAGATGATTTCCATCGCTTAAATTATCAATAATAAATTCACCTTGTTGATTTGTGCTCACTCCGACTCTAGAATCAGATATGTAAACAGAAGCACCTTCAATGGGTTTGCCTGTTTTTAAATCGCGAACAAATCCATGTAAACTTCCTTTTACCGGACTTGCTTTGATAAAAAGATTAAAAGAAAAAAGAAGAAATGTAAATAGTAATAGTTGTTTCATACCTCAGCATTGTAACGAGGTTGCAAAACTAGCCTATTGAAACTAGGTCGCAAAGTTTAATACACTTGAGAAAAGTTAAAGATTTTCAATAATTCCGGCAATCCCCTGTCCACCGCCAACACAAGCTGAGACCAACCCATATTTTTTATTCAGGCGTTTCATGTCATGTAAAATCTGTACCGTGAGTTTGCAACCAGTACAACCTAATGGATGTCCCAATGCAATGGCACCTCCATTGATATTCACTTTTGAAACATCTAAATTCAACTCATTGATAACAGCGATAGATTGTGAAGCAAAAGCCTCATTCAATTCTATCAAATCTACATCTGATAATTTCAGATTGGCTTGTTGCAATGCTTTAGGTATTGCGGCAACAGGACCTATGCCCATAATTCGTGGATGCACACCTGCAACTGCGGCGCTGACTAATCGACCAATAGGTTTCAAGCCCAATTGATTCATTAGAGACTCACTCATGACAATCACAAAAGCAGCGCCATCACTGGTTTGTGAGGAATTACCTGCTGTAACACTACCTGATGAAGCAAAAGCTGGTTTTAATTTTGAAAGACTTTCAATACTAGTATCTGTTCGAACGCCATCATCAGTATCTACGATAAATTGACGTTTTTGTTTTTTACCTTTTTCATCAAGATATGTTTCGTCTATGCGTATAGGTAATATGCCTGATTTAAAATAACCTTCTTTGATAGCATTTGCCGCTTTAACATGACTTTGATAACTAAATGCATCTTGTGCTTCTCTGCTCACATTAAATTCTTTGGCAACAGCTTCTGCGGTCAATCCCATATTAAGATAATAATCAGGTTCTTCAGATGCGATGGAATATGCTGGAACAGTCTTCCATCCAGCAGTTGGCACCAGGCTCATACTTTCGGTGCCACCGGCAATAATACAATCAGCCATACCAGTTCTGATTTTTGCTGTCGCCATCGCAATACTTTCCAAACCACTGGCACAATAACGATTTATGGTAATGCCTGCCGTATCAATTCCTATTGCTCTTGCAGCAATGATACGACCAAACTGTAAACCTTGCTCTGCTTCAGGAACCGCATTACCCACTATCACATCATCTATTAATTTGGGTTCTAATTCAGGAACTGAAGCCATCAATCCTTTGATCAATTGAATGGCCAAATCATCAGGTCGAGTAAACCTGAACCCACCTTTTTTACTTTTAGTAACTGCTGTCCGAAATCCGGCTATGATGTATGCTTCTTGCATGTGAAATTTTGTAGGTCAAATGTAATTTGTTTTGGCGAATAGCCCCCTTTAATTCCCCCAAGGGGGAAGATGATTGTGGTTTGCTGTGATGCTTTATGATTTTTGCAGTTGATTTCTCAGACCGAGTTGTAAGAAACTTTAAAGTTTAAAAAATCTGTAGCAACTTGGTCAGAGACGTTCGTCGGCATAATCAATTTCCCCCTTTGGGGATTGAGGGGGCTGTTTTCTCCCCCAACTCATTTAATTTTGCCAAATCATGTACAACTTACTTCGTAACATTTTATTTTTCTTCGATGCTGAAAAGGTTCATTACTTTTCAATGAATGCATTAAAAGCAATTTGTAAAATTGGATTATTAAAATTCATCATCAAGAAATTATATACCGCTGAAACGCCTGTAAAGGCTATGAATCTTGAATTTATAAACCCTGTGGGACTTGGCGCCGGATTTGATAAAAACGCCAAATACCTTACCGAACTAGAAACCCTTGGATTTGGATTTGTTGAAATAGGAACCGTAACCCCAAAACCACAGGAAGGAAATGACAAACCCAGACTATTCCGTTTGCCAAAAGACAAAGCCTTAATCAACAGAATGGGTTTTAATAATGAAGGAGCTGAAATAATTAGCAAAAGACTTTCATCTTGGAGAAAAAACAATCCCAACAGTAAACTTATCATCGGTGGCAATATTGGCAAAAACAAATCAACACCCAATGAAGAGGCTTGGAAAGATTATGAAATTTGTTTCAAAGCACTTTACCATGATGCAGATTATTTTGTGGTGAATGTGAGCAGTCCGAATACACCGGGATTGCGCGCCTTACAGGAAAAAGATAGCCTGAAACAAATCTTTGCCGTACTTCAAAAAAACAATCCAAAGCATAAATCAATTTTATTGAAAATAGCACCGGATCTTTCTTTCGAGCAAGTAGACGACATCATTGATTTATGGAAAGAAATACATCTCGACGGATTGATTGTTTCGAACACAACAATCGACAGAAGTGATTTAAAAACACCTGCAACTGAAATTGAAAAAATCGGAATGGGTGGTTTAAGCGGATTACCCATCCTTGAAAAAAGCACAGCCCTGGTAAAATATATACATGAAAAAACAGAAGGAAAATTATTTATCATTGGAAGTGGCGGTATCTTTACGACTCAGCATGCATCAGCAAAAATTAAAGCAGGCGCTACGCTCGTGCAAGTTTGGACAGGCTTCATTTACGAAGGACCTGCCATTGTAAAAAACATCATAAAAGGAATAAAGAAATAGTTAATGGAGCATTTACTCACCACAGAAAGTTTAATCAGCTTTATCATACTCGTTGTTTTGGAAATCGTTCTAGGAATTGATAATGTCATTTTCGTAAGCATCATCATCAATAGATTAAAAACGACAAAAGAAGAAATCAAAGCCAGAAGAATATGGATGATTACTGGCATGATATCCCGTTCTTTATTATTGTTTGGTTTGAGCTGGCTATTGTCTCAAAGAGGAAATGCCATATTCACGGTAATGGGTAAAGGATTTGATTTAGCTAGTTTGGTCATGCTAGCCGGCGGATTGTTTTTGATTTACAAATCTGTAATGGAAATACATGAAAAATTGGAAGGTGAAAATCCAAATGCAAGTAGCAAAAAAAAACCTGCATTGTCTTTTTCAATGGCAGTGTCTCAAATCATGTTGATTGATGCTGTATTTTCTTTCGATAGCATCATTACAGCTGGTGGCACCGCACAGCATCTGGAAATCATGATTGCTGCTGTCATTATCGCCATGATCATTATGTTTTTATTCAGTCCAAAAATATCAGCATTCATACATCAACATCCAACTTTAAAAATGCTCGCTTTGTCTTTCCTTGTGATGATTGGCTTGAGCTTGGTAATTGAAGGTTGGGATTCTGAAAAAGCAGAAGCACTGCATTTAAAAAATTACATCTACTTCGGAATGGCTTTCTCATTCACTGTTGAAGTGTTGAATATGATCATGATGAAGCGATCGAATAAACACACTGTAGAATTAAATGAACCTCAGATCAATGAGGCAGACAATATAAACATCGATTAATTATTCAACAACGTAACCGCCACCATTCCTGCTGTTTCTGTTCGTAATCTATTTTCACCTAAGGATACAGGAATGAAATTATTTTTTAAAGCTACCTCAATTTCTACAGGGGTAAAATCACCTTCAGGGCCAATAAGCATGATTGATGTTGATAATTTTGGAATGGCATTTAGATGATTTTTTTTCTCATCATTCTCGCAATGCGCAATGAATTTAGATTCACTTTTATCAGTAAGAATAAGCTTTTCAAAAGAAATGGGATCATGCAAAATTGGCAACCAGGCCTGATGTGATTGTAACATCGCACTGGTTAAAATACCTTTCATTCTATCGAAACGAAAATGTTGTTTTTCCGTTCTGCTGCATAGTAAAGGAATTATCGTTGTAACTCCTATCTCTGTTGCTTTTTCAAGAAACCATTCAAATCTTGAAGCATTTTTTACCAATGAAATGGCTATGGTAATTTGTTTTTGAGGTGCTGGTATTTTTTCTATTGTAATTTTTTGTACGGTACAACTTTTTTTATGGTCATTTATTATTTCAGCGGTGAGTAAAAGTCCTTTACCATCGGTCAACTGTAGACGTTCTCCTATTGTCATACGTAATACCTGAACAATATGTTTCGATGCTTCTTCGCTCAACACCAATGTTGAAAGTTGCTCGTCTATAGTTTCAAGAAAAAAAAGGGGCAATGACATCTTTGCTAGAATATTATTTTAAAATGGACTTGGTTCATCATCTTCATATTCTTCATCATTCATTTTAGATCCTTTTTGTATAAACATTTTGGCATCTCCGCCACCAGCTTCTGAAACCGGGCGCCAGTTGCCTCCGCCACTCGGAGTTGGATTGTTCATGAAATCCTGAGCACCTTCTTCTTCAACGAATTTCTGTATATGCAAAAGCGCTTTTAGTTTAATGTTTTCCAAACTACCATTTCTATGTTTGGCAATTTTTACATAAGTATCTCCTTTGTTGCTCTCTCCCATTTCATTAGATGTGATGTCATGATATTCCGGTCTGTAAAGGAACATGACCATATCCGCATCTTGCTCTATCGCACCCGATTCTCTCAAATCACTCAACTGTGGAACTTTGTTGCCTTCTTTTCTTCTTTCCACCTCACGACTCAACTGTGAAAGTGCGATTATCGGTACTTGTAATTCTTTAGCCAAACTTTTAAGATCTCTTGAAATCTTACTGATTTCCTGTTCACGATTGCTGTTCTTATCCGCAGAACCACTCATCAACTGCAAGTAATCAATGATGATCAAACCAACATTGTATTTATTTTTCAGTTTACGACATTTTGACCTGAGTTCGAAAATATTCAGTGCAGCAGAATCATCAATATAAATCGGTGCTTTGCTCAAACGCTCAATCCCTTTTTTATACAATTGTTTCATTTCATGATCTTCCAATTTTCCTCTTGAAATTTTTTCCAGTAAAATTTCACTCTCAGCACTTAGAATACGAGTTACCAATTGAGAGCTGCTCATCTCCAAACTAAAAAAGCCTACTGCCGTGGGTTTGGTAGGATGTAAAGCCGCACTACGGGCAAGGTTAAGCGCAAATGCAGTTTTACCAACAGAAGGCCTAGCTGCAAGAATGATTAAATCGGTACTCTGCCAACCGTAAGTAACTTTATCCAAAGTAGGAAAACCGGTTGGAACACCTGTTATGTCTTCTTGACGATTGCGCATTTCATCAATCTTCGTAATCGTTTTCATAATCACCGTATCAATATCATCAAAATTTCTTCTTAAGTGATTGTTGGTGATTTCAAATAATTTTCCCTCCGCTGAATCAAGCATATCAAATACATCGGTGCTATCTTCATAGGCTTCAGAAATAATTTCTCCGCTGATTCTGATTAATTCTCTTTGAATGAATTTTTGTACTACAATTCTGGCGTGATGCTCAATGTTGGCTGATGATACAACCGAATTGGTCAATTTGGTTACATAATACGGACCGCCTACAAATTCCAAATCTTCTCTGGTTCTTAGTTCTTCCACTACCGTTAGTAAATCAATCGGCATGCTTTTATTTGCTAAACTTTGCATGGCTTGGTAAATACGCTGGTGTGATTCCAGATAAAAACACTGTGGTTTTAAGATCTCAACAGCCACATCAAATGCGCTTTTCTCCAACATGATGGCTCCGAGGATGGCTTCTTCCAGTTCTTTTGATTGAGGTGGAATTTTTCCAAACATCATTGTACTCATGTCCACATTTGGCTTTCTTCTTATTTTTCTGTCTTTATTTATGTTGGGTAAATCCATTTTATATAATTATCTATTTCTTGATTGAATAAGTAATAACGAGTGATACTGAATTATCTAAGGTAATTTCAAATGAATTATGATAAAAGAAATTTCAAAAGGCAAAGGGTATCGTAAAGGTTTTTCCACAGGCTATTCACATACGAATGTAGTTTATCCACGGCTTATAAACAGGGTTAGCCACAATTTTATCGAATAGCCTACTAAAATGACGAAAAATATTCACATTGGAAAACAATATTGGCATTTTTTTTTGCACTTTTTTATTTTAAAATAAACTTGTTTTGAATCTAAAAATTACAAATTGAAGTTTTTAATATCTCCACCATTCATTATATACGTGCTAAACCCTAAAAAACTATCTTTGCGCTGAAAAATCTGAATAATCAATGACTATTTCTTATAACTGGCTTAGTGAATATCTTCCTGTAGCACTTGAACCCGAAGTATTATCGGGTATTTTAACTTCTATTGGACTGGAAGTGGAAAGCATGGAAAAATTTGAAGAAATTAAAGGTGGCATGAAAGGCCTTTTTGTAGGAGAAGTGATGAGTTGCGAAAAACACCCCGATGCCGATAAATTAAAAATCACCACTGTTAATGTGGGTCAACCTGAATTGTTGAATATTGTTTGCGGTGCATCAAATGTTGCCGCCGGTCAAAAAGTTATTGTGGCCACCATTGGCTGTACGCTTCATCCAATAGGCGGTGAGCCTTTTTCCATTAAAAAATCAAAAATCCGTGGTGTTGAAAGTCAGGGCATGATTTGTTCTGAAGATGAAATCGGTTTGGGCAATGACCATTCAGGCATCATTGTCTTACCTGAAAATACAATCGTGGGTACACCTGCAGCTGATTTATACAAACCACATTCAGACATCATTTATGAAATCGGATTAACACCAAATAGAATGGACGCCATGAGCCATTTGGGTGTTGCCAGAGACGTTTGCGCCTATTTATCATATCATCATCAAGACAGTTTTGTAGTAAAGCATCCATTTGATTTCAACTGGATTGAAGATACATCCAATCAACCTATTGCTGTTGATGTTGAAAGTCCAGAAGCGTGTAGCCGTTACTGTGGGGTTAGCATTTCAAACATCACGGTATCGGATAGCCCGGAATGGCTTCAACAAAAATTAAAAAGCATTGGCTTAAGGCCCATCAATAATATTGTAGACATTACCAATTTCATTCTGCATGAAACGGGTCAGCCTTTGCATGCATTTGATGCCAGTAAAATTTCAGGCAATAAAGTAATTGTAAAATTTGCTGAAGAAGGTAAATTATTCAAAACACTTGATGAAAAAGAGAGAAAACTTAACAGCAGTGATTTGATGATTTGCAATGAAGAAGAACCGATGTGTATAGCTGGCGTTTATGGCGGAATGAATAGTGGAGTTAGTTCTGCTACAACATCTGTATTCCTTGAATCTGCCTGCTTTGACAAGGGTTTCGTAAGAAAAACCGCATTAAGACATGAGTTGAGAACAGATGCTGCCACAAGGTTTGAAAAAGGTGTGGATATCAGCAATACATTAAACGTTTTAAAAAGAGCAGCATTACTAATTACAGAAATCGCCGGTGGAAAAATTACCGGAGCTGTCACTGATATTTTTTCTAATCCACAAGCCAATACAACTGTTGAATTCAGCTTCAATTATCTTGAAAAATTAAGCGGAAAGAAATACAACAAGGAAAATGTAAAATCTATTCTCAAAGCATTGGGTTTTGGTTTTTCAAATGAAACGGAAAATTCGGTTACATTGTCTGTTCCATTTAGCAAATCAGATATCAGTATTCAGGCAGATATTGTGGAAGAAATCATGCGAATAGATGGTTTGGATAATATCGAAATTCCTGCCAGCATTTCCATCATTCCCTCAGTTGAAAAAAATGCAGTAAAAGCTACCCTGAAAGAAAAATTATCTAACTATCTGGTTGGATTGGGCTTCAATGAAATTTTCACCAACAGCATTACCAACAGTGCTTATTACGACGAAGCGACATTAGCTTCTTCAGTAAAAATGATGAATAGTTTGAGCAGCGAATTGAATATACTCAGACCTGAGATGATTCAAAGCGGATTGGAAGTTATATCTCACAATCTCAACAGAAAAAACAACAACCTTCGCATGTTTGAAATTGGTAAAACATATACCGTTTCAGCCGAAGGAAAATACTTTGAAAAACTTCATTTGTGTTTGTATATCACAGGAAACTTAAACGAATCCGGTTGGAAATATCCAGCAGCAAAAGCAGATTTCTATTATCTAAAAGGAGTTGCTGAAAATCTTTGCAACATAACCGGACTTAAAAAAATCAATTTTCAACCTGCTGAAAATAATTCTCAAATCAGTGGTGCTGTGTTGTCATCAGGCAGAACAAACTTTGCTCAATTGGGTGAAGTTGTTCCAACTTTATTAAAACAATTTGACTTCAAGCAACCCGTATTTTATGCTGATATCGACATTGATTTTGTGTTAGCACAAAAACTGAAACCAGTTCAATATAAAGAGTTATCGAAATTCCCTGTTGTAAACAGAGATTTGGCTGTTTTGGTGGATAAAAATGTTTCCTATTCTCAATTAGAGCAAATAGCTTTATCGAATAAAATTGAGCAACTGACTTCAGTTCAGTTGTTTGACATTTTCGAAAGTGAGAAATTGGGTGCCGGAAAAAAATCAATGGCCGTGAGTTTTACCTTCCTTGATGAAAACAAAACATTAACTGACGTAGAAATAGACGGATTTATGCAAAAAATCATTTCCGGATATGAAAAATCATTGTCGGCAGAAATCAGAAAATAACCATCATTGGAACAAATAGAAATACATATTGCCAGGATCAATACCAAGCTTCAGGATTTGCTGAAAAAACACGCTAGTTTGCAAAAGCAAAATCAGCAACAGCAAGAATTGATAGCCAAACTAAAAGAACAGCAGGAATCAGGAGAAAAAAAAATAAAGGCATTAGAAGAGCAACAATATATTCTAAAATCTGCTGCAGGTGAGTTAAACAGCGCTGATAAAAAAGCTTTTGAACAAACCATTTCCAGATATATCAAAGAAATTGACAAATGCATCGCTTTGCTAAGCGAATAAATCCCAAAACATGGCTGAAGAATTAATTCCCGTAAATATTTTAATTGCCGACAGAACCTATCGAATCAAAACTAGTCCTTCAGACGAAGAGGCGGTTCGTAAAACCGTAAAGTTGATTAATGATAAAATTCTGGAGTTTAAAACAAATTTTGCTGGAAAGGACATGCAGGATTATATCGCTATGGTGATCATTTGGTATGCGACTCAAGCTTCAGAAGCATCTTCGGCTGCAGCAATGGTTGAGCAATTGAGTGAAAATTTAAATAAAATAGAGACGCAACTCGACAAAGCTTTATAAATAATCAATTCAACCGATAATAGGTTTGACTAAGCAGCTATTTTTTAATTATCGGTAAAAAATCTTCAACAATTTGTAATATCTTCGCAACTAATCGATTTTTCCTGAAACTTGGGGGAATTGTTATACAATATTGTGAATCAGATAAAAACAACAAATTTTAATGGAACCGAATATACTTTCCATCCTTATAGGTGGTGTCGCGCTTATTGTGGGCACTGTCGTAGGTAAAGTGATTTTTGCTAAAAACACAAAAAAAACAGTAGAAGACGCTAAATCCGAGGCCCAAAAAATTGTTTCAGAAGCTCAATTTCAAGCTGAAACACTAAAAAAAGAGAAGATTTTAGAGGCAAAAGAGAAGTTTGTACAAATGAAAGCAGATCATGAAAAGGATGTGCTTGTTCGTACTCAAAAACTCAGTGAATCAGAAAATCGCATCAAGCAAAAAGAACAAAGTCTCAATCAAAAAGATGCCAATCTTGACAAACAAGTAAAAGAAAATGAGGCGATTAAGGAAAACTTAAATCGTCAAACTGATATTGTCAATCAAAAAAGAACAGAGCTCGAAAAGCACCAGGAAGAACATATCCGTCGCTTAGAAAAAGTAGCTGGATTGTCTGCTGAAGATGCTAAAACGCAATTGATTGAAAGTTTGAAGCAAGAGGCTCAAACAAGAGCCTTAGTTTTACAGCAGGAAATCATCGAAGACGCGAAACAAAAGGCAAATAAAGAAGCTCGTAAAATTGTCATCCAAACCATCCAAAGAACTGCAGCTGAACAAGCTATTGAAAATTCCATTACTGTTTTCAATTTGGAAAGTGATGAAATTAAAGGTTCTATCATTGGTCGTGAGGGTAGAAATATCCGTGCGATTGAAGCTGCAACTGGTGTTGATTTAATCGTTGATGATACGCCTGAAGCAATCGTACTTTCTTCATTCGATCCATTAAGAAGAGAGATTGCTCGTTTGTCTTTACAGCGTTTGGTGGCTGATGGAAGAATTCACCCTGCTCGTATTGAGGAAGTGGTTGAAAAAACCAAAAAGCAATTGGAAGATCAAGTAATGGAAATTGGTGAAAGAACTGCCATGGAGTTGGGTATTCATGGTTTACATAAAGAATTAATCAGAATGGTGGGCAGAATGCGTTTCCGTTCTTCTTATGGTCAGAATTTGTTGATGCACAGTCGCGAAACCGCTAATTTATGTGCCATCATGGCTTCTGAGTTGGGTATGAATCCTAAATTGGCTAAGCGTGCCGGTTTGCTTCATGATATTGGAAAAGTTCCTGATGAAGAAACAGAATTGAGTCACGCTTTGCTTGGAGCTAAATTAGCAGAAAAATATGGTGAAAATCCTGCGGTTGTAAATGCGATAGGTGCTCACCATGATGAAATGGAAATGAAATATGTGATTTCTCCAATTATACAGGCTTGTGATGCGATTAGTGGAGCAAGACCAGGTGCAAGAAGAGAAATCATGCAGCAATACATCCAGCGTATCAAGGACCTTGAAAATCTGGCATTGGCCTATCAAGGTGTTGAAAAAGCATACGCAATTCAGGCTGGACGTGAGTTGAGGGTAATTGTTGAAGCGGATAAAGTAACCGATAACGACAGCGAAAAGCTAAGCTTTGAAATCGCTCAGAAAATACAAACCGAAATGACTTTCCCTGGTCAAATCAAAGTGACAGTAATCAGAGAGAAAAGAGCGGTTAACATAGCAAGATAATCTTGTTCAAAAAGTTTAAGAGGTTCAAAAGGTTCAATAGGTTAATACAATCGTAGGAACTTTTTGAACCTTTTGAACGTATGGAACCTTTTGAACTTATTATTATTCAAAAAAAATCCTCATCAAACTTCATATTCTAAACTTTTCCCCCTACCTTTGCCCTCCGTTAAAATAAAAGATTATGAACGCAGTAGATTTTGTACATGAGCAGTTGACTAAGAGAGCAACAGTTCCTACATTCAAAGCAGGTGATAACATCACAGTAAATTATAAAATTCAAGAGGGTAATAAAGAGCGTATCCAGAGCTTTAAAGGCGATGTGATCAAGCGTCAAGGAGTTGGTGCTACTGCTACTTTCACTGTTCGTAAAATAAGTGATGGTGTTGGTGTAGAAAGACTTTTCCCTGTTCATTCACCAAACATCGAGAGCATTGTTTTAAACAAAGTTGGTCGTGTTAGACGTGCTAAATTGTATTTCTTACGTGAAAGAAGTGGTAAGAGTGCACGTATCAAAGAAAAAAGAATGGCTGTTGCTGCAAAAAAATAATCAGCAAGTCTTCATATATTTTAAAAAGCGAGAATCTATGATTTTCGCTTTTTATTTTAAGTCAACCCTAACAACTAATCCCATTTTTTAATGCTTTTTACTTTTTAAAGTATTAACTTTGACAAAATTTTTTTTATGGCAACAACTACATTCAACACCGTTTTTTTAGCAATCCCAGGCTTCACTGAAATGTTGCCGATTTTGCTTATTGCATTACTTATTTTTGGCGGAAAGAAAATCCCTGAACTAATGAAAGGATTGGGAACAGGTATCCGTGAGTTTAATGACGCTAAGAACAACGTGAAAAAAGAAATACAGGAAAGTACAACTGAAAAAGAAACTAAATAATTCCGGTTTTCTTCAAATAATTTAAACACGGCCGAAGTGAGCTGCTACCTTTTAAATGTAGTTGCACGCTTCGGCTGATTTTTTAGAAACCAAATGTTTTTATTCTCCGATATACAACAATACCAAATCGATTTAACCAATCGAAACACAACCTGTGTTGAAGCAGTTGAGCATTATTTAAATGTTATAGCAAAAAACCAGCACTTAAATGCTTTTGTAGAAGTATATGCAACAGAGGCGTTAGAAAGAGCTAAAACACTAGACAAAAATAGAAATCAACAAAAACCAACCGGCAAGCTACATGGAGTTGTAATCGCTTTAAAAGATGTGATTTGTTACAAAGACCATAAGGTAACCGCAGCATCAAAAATATTAAAAGATTTCACTTCCTTATTTAATGCTTCTGCAGTTCAATATTTAATAGATGAAGAGGCCATCATCATCGGCACATGCAACTGCGATGAATTTGCCATGGGTAGCAGTAATGAAAACTCCTCTTATGGAAGTGTAAAACATCCCATTGATAATTCAAAAGTACCAGGTGGTTCTTCAGGTGGAAGTGCTGTAGCTGTGAGCGCAGGAATGTGTATGGTAAGTTTGGGTAGTGATACCGGAGGCTCTGTTCGCCAACCCGCAGATTTTTGTGGCATCGTTGGATTCAAACCTACTTATGGACGTATTTCAAGATATGGATTGATTGCTTATGCATCGTCGTTTGATCAGATTGGAATTTTCGGAAACAACATAGCTGATGTTTCTGATGTTCTTAATGTTATCAGTCGCACTGATGAATATGATAGTACCATGATTCAGCATGATATTGAAATAAAATTACAGGAAAAACAAGAAAAGAAATTCCGAATCGGATACTTGAAAGATGTTATGGAGCACCCCATGTTAGACCTGGAAATAAAAACGGCTATTTTCAATAAATTAAATTCACTGAAAGAAGAAGGGCATGAAATTATTCCAATAGATTTTGATTTGATAGATTATGTAGTACCTACCTATTATGTGCTAACTGCCGCTGAAGCTTCCAGCAATTTATCAAGATTTGATGGTATCAGATTTGGACATCAGTCTGAAACACCGGCTTCCAATTTAAATGATTTTTACATCAAAAACAGAAGTGAGGGTTTTGGTAAAGAAGTGAAAAGAAGAATCATGCTTGGCAATTTTGTGCTGAGCAGCGGATATTTTGATGCCTATTATACAAAAGCACAACAAGTAAGAAAAATACTTACAGAAAAAACTGAAAAAATATTTTCTGAATGTGATTTCATCTTAATTCCGGTAAGTCCAACAACAGCATTCAATCTGAATGAAAAAAAGAAAGATCCAGTGTCTATGTATCTTGCTGATATCTTTACGGTATTTGCCAATCTAACTGGAATTCCTTCTATTGCGATTCCTTTGTTTCAGCATTCCAATGGATTACCTTTTGGGTTGCAACTACTTGCTGCAAAAGAGCATGACGAAATCTTACTGCAATTTTCTAATCAAATTTCCAATCATCAGAAAAAATAATTGACCTTGAAGTTTGTATTGCTCATTATC
>CALCNY010000351.1 GCA_937897585.1 uncultured Chitinophagaceae bacterium
AAATCGATTATTCAGAAAAAATTCTCAAAACTTACGAAAAAAGCTAAGGAAAGAAAGAACGAAACACGCAATCATCCAAAAAGTTGCCAGCCACAAGTGACAAAGAATGCATCAAAATCTAAACCTAGCTTCTCAGCGTTTCATCCTAAACCTCCGACTGGCCTCCAAATTGCCTCTAGAGATCTCAAAAAAAACAAACTGAAACCATAGAAAGAACCCCGGACATCATCCGGGGTTCTTGTTTTTGATAAACGCTCAGCTTCAGAAATAAGGGATTGATTATATTTGCGCATGTCATTAGTAGTATGTATCGGTGCTGTATTAATTGATGAATTATATCATTGTAATGAAAATGTAATTCAAGCCACATCGAATCCTTCAAACTTTAAAAAAAATATTGGCGGGGTAATGGGCAACATCGCTCGGCATCTTTCTCTTTTGAATATCAATACTGAATTTATTACAGTTCTAGGTAATGATGCAGAATCCAATTATATTATTGATCATTGTTCGCAATTGGGACTTTCGTTACAACACTCTTATCGAACAGAATCTCCCACCGGTAAATATGTGGCTATACACGAACCCAATGGCCAATTATCAACTGCAGTTTGTACTGATACATTAACACATTTTATAACTGAAGATTTCCTTGAAAGCAGAAAAGACTTTTTAAAGTCTGCAGATTTGATAGTCGCAGATACTAATTTAGAAATTGAAGCTCTCGTTTGGTTAAATCATTTTGCATTTATTGAAAACAAGAAACTGATCATAGAACCCGTTTCTGTAATCAAAGCAAGGAAAATAAGTGAGATGCCTACTAACGGCGTTTTTATGGTTACTCCCAATGAAGTTGAATTGCAATCTATTTTACATCATGAAAAAACAAATAGTTATCAACTTGCCACAACATTAATTAAAAAAGGGATCAATCAAATTTGGGTAAGAAAAGGTTCTGATGGTTCTTTGATTTACAAAGAAGAATCAAAATTACAATTAGGTGTTTCTGAAATCGCAATTAAAGATTCAACAGGCGCTGGTGATGCGGCATTGGCCGGATGGATTTTTGCACACCTAAATGGTTTTAATGAAATCGATTGTTTGAAAATAGCACATAGTTTTGCAATGGACATCTTACAAATTGAAGGTGCTGTTGATACCACTATTACAAAAGAAAAATTACTTTCATCCTTTAGAAATTATTATCATGAACATGAATGATTTTTTAGTTATCAAGCCTGAAGTGTTGGAGGCAATTAAAAATAATAAACCAGTTATTGCTTTAGAATCAACCATCATTTCTCATGGCATGCCTTTTCCTAGAAATGTGGAAACAGCATTGAGTGTTGAGGCTGCAGTTAGAAACGAAGGCGCTATCCCTGCCACTATTGCGATTAAAGATGGCAAATGTTTGGTAGGATTATCGATTGATGAAATTAATTATTTTGGCAAAGAACCCAATGTTTGGAAAGTAAGTTTGAGAGATATGCCTTATGTGATTTCGCATCATTTACCTGGAGCCACAACTGTAGCTGCGACAATGAGAATTGCATCAATGGCAGGTATAAAAATATTTGCTACAGGAGGAATTGGTGGTGTTCATAGAGGCGCTGAAATGAATATGGATATTTCTGCCGACTTAACTGAAATGGC
Source organism: uncultured Chitinophagaceae bacterium (assembly GCA_937897585.1). Lineage (GTDB taxonomy): Bacteria > Bacteroidota > Bacteroidia > Chitinophagales > Chitinophagaceae > Ferruginibacter. The sequence continues at coordinate 1,654 of CALCNY010000351.1, forward strand.
GAATACCAATGTGGCTGTTGTTTCTGCAGGTGTGAAATCTATTTTGGATATTGGACTTACATTGGAATATCTTGAAACGCAAGGGATTCCTGTTGTAACATTCGGACAAAATGAATTTCCAAGTTTTTATTCTGGTAAAAGTGGTTTCATGTCTCCACTTAGAATGGATACTACTGATGAATTAGCAAAGATGCTACAAGTAAAATGGGCGTTGGGGTTGAATGGTGCCGTTTTGATTGCCAACCCCGTTCCTGAAGCCCATGAAGTTGATAATGATTTAATAGAAACTCATATTCAACATGCATTACATGCTGCTAAAGAAAGCAATGTTACTGGCAAACGAATTACTCCATTTTTATTAAAACACATTGCAGATCATTCAAAAGGGGAGAGCCTAGATGCCAACATTGCGCTGATTCATCACAATGCAATTATAGCTGCAAAAATTGCTGTTTCTTTTGAAAAAGGAAATAAGTAGAGTTGTATTTACTTTAATCTGTAATCAACTTTTAAAGTAATAACAGCAGTTTTCAATTTACTGCTGGTGTTGAATGCTCCACCATAGCTATAATCTTCATTTTGGTTTTTACCGGTGATTTGAAATACGCCCATTGTGGCTTTATTCAACCCTTTGATAGAAGAACCGCTATTGCCTGCAATTGTTTCCGCTCTGTTTTTTGCATCAGCACTGGCTTTAGCAAGTAAATCAATTTTTAATTCATTCAATTTGGTATAGTAATATTCTGGTGTGTTGGAATTAAGCTGAATATCTTTTTCCAACAGTTCTGTGATTTCTCTGGATAATTTTTCTACTTTTTCGATTTCTTTGGATTCTACACGAACATTTTCTGTTAAGGAATAACCGGAAAAGTCAGCGCTAATTTCATTGCCTTTGTCATCATATTT
>CALCNY010000352.1 GCA_937897585.1 uncultured Chitinophagaceae bacterium
TTCAATCGCCTTCTATCAGAACTACATTGCTTAAAATTCAGAATGGCAATGCAGATCATTTTGATGAGGTGTTGAGTCTTTTTGATACAAATTTTTCAGACAGTGTCGATCAAGGTGATGCCTTAAAACTTAGCAATAGTGGTGAAAATATTTCTATGCTAAGAAATGGAAAACTCTTGTCAATTGAAACTAGAAATGAACTGGATGAGTCAGATACCATTTTCTATAGTTTAGGTCAGATGAGATATGCAAATTATCGTCTTGAATTCAAGCCTGAAAATATTATTTCCTCAGGAATTGAAGCCTTCTTGGAAGATAATTACCTTCATACTAGCAGTCCTGTTAGCTTAGGTAACAATACTGATATCGACTTTACAATTAATACAGATGCAGGTTCTTATGCTTCCGACAGATTCCGTTTGGTATTTAAGCAATTGGCGCCAGTACCTGTTACATTCGTTGATGTAAAAGCAGTTAAGGTTAGTAAAGATGTAAATGTTTCCTGGAAGGTGGAAAATGAAATCAATATTGCTTCTTATGTAGTGGAAAGATCTTCTAATGGAATTGCATTTACAGCCATAGGTAATGTTTTAGCCAACGGAACTAGCGTTTATTCTTTAATGGATCGTCAGGCATTAAGTGGCAATAATTTCTACAGAATTAAGGCTATTGGAATTGCAGGTGATATCAAATACAGCAGGGTAGTGAAGGTTACATTTGAAATGTCACCAGCTATCAGCATGTATCCTAATCCATTAAACAACGACAGGATCATACATCTTTCATTCAAAGACATGGCTGTAGGTAATTATGCTGTAAAAGTGATGAATAGTTTAGGTCAATCTGTTATGGTAAGAAACATCAATCATACTGTTACAAATGCTCAATATGAAATAACATTGGATAAGAATTTAGCACATGGAAATTATAGTATTGAAATCGTTGATGCTAAAGATCAAAAAACAGTTATGAATTTTCTATTTTAATTGAGAATAAGATATTAATTTTACAACTGAAAAAGTAAAAAAACGTAGTATGAGAAAATTATTGGTTATGGTTTCAATAGCATTGTTTTTTGCTGTTGTATTACCCTTGAAAACACTTGCAGCTCCTCCAGATCCTAATTGCGATCCATTGGATCCGGCTTGTCCTATTGATGGAGGAATTACTTTACTCATTGCGGCAGGGATTGGGTTAGGGGCAAAACGAGCTTTGAAAAAATCCAACGAAGATTAAAAATTATTTTTTTTAAGAATTTTAAAAGATGCTTTCGGGCATCTTTTTTTTTGTCTAAATTAAAGGTTAATGCCTAATTTAATAGTTTATTAAAAGTTGTTTATCTGATTTTTTATAACGAATTTTGAATGTTTATATTGAAAAAATTTAAAGCTTACAGCTGTATTTCAAAATCATGTACAATTTTATATCTCGCACTACTTATATCTCTATTTGTAGTTTTTTAATATTCGGTTTAGTTATCTCATTTACATCATGTTATAATGTAAAACCAATCGCTTATTTTAAAACTTTGCCAAAGGATACAACAATTGATGCTTTTGTTTCAAAAAAATTTGAAACAAAAATTAGAAAAGACGATATTCTGGGTATCACAGTAAGTAGCTTAAATAATGAGCTGGATTTACAGTTCAATGGCGCATCCAATGCTAATTCCAATGAAGCAGATAATGTCACTCAAAGTGCAACAGGTTATCTTGTTGATGAAAATGGACAAATCAGTGTTCATTTTTTAGGCAAATTAAAAGCAGAAGGATTAACGAAAAAGCAATTGAAAGACAAACTTGAAAAAGAGTTGTTGCCTTTTCTTAAAGAGCCAATTGTTACCATAAAATATATGAATCGAAAAGTAACCGTAATTGGAAATGTAACCACACCCAAAGTCATATATATTAATGAAGAGCAAATGTCGATAATGGATGTATTGGTCAATTGTGGTGATTTGAAAGCAGAAGCACTGGCCTCTGATTTGATGATTATAAGAGATTCGGTGGATCATAAAATCATCAAGCACATTAATCTTGAAGATCATGGAATTCTATCATCACCTTGGTATTATGTTAAATCTGATGATATTGTTTACATCAAGCAAGATGCCATGAAATTTGAAAAAGATGAACGAAGATTACGAGTTCAAACAACCGTTTCATTGCTT
>CALCNY010000353.1 GCA_937897585.1 uncultured Chitinophagaceae bacterium
ATCGCTCAGGATACATTCCAACAGGACTATGCGCGGTCATGGCAAATTGATGCCAGAATGCAGATTGTAGAACACCTGCTTGAAATAGTTGTCGAACCATTTCCAAACTATCAATTGTTTCTTGTGCTGTTTGTGTTGGAAATCCATACATCAAATAGGCGTGAACCATGATGCCAGCTTCTGTAAAATTTCTGTTTACTTTGGCAACTTGTGCAACAGTAATTCCTTTATTGATGAGTTGTAATAATCGGTCGCTTGCCACTTCCAATCCGCCTGAAACACCAATGCATCCACTGGCTTTAAGCAGGTAACACAAATCTTTTGTGAAGCTTTTTTCAAAACGGATATTGGTCCACCAGCTAATCACTATTTTTCTATTGATGATTTCAATAGCTAAGGCGCGCATCAAAGATGGGGGAGCGGCTTCATCTACAAAATGAAATCCTGTTTCTCCTGTTTGAGCAATCATTTCTTCAATTCTGTCGCAGAGCATACTTGCTGTTAGTGGCTCGTATCTTTTTATATAATCCAAGCTTACGTCACAAAATGTACATTTGCCCCAATAGCAGCCATGCGCCATCGTTAGTTTGTTCCATCTTCCATTGCTCCATAAACTATGCATTGGATTTACAATTTCAATAGCCTGAATATATTTATCTAATAACAAATCACTGTAATCAGGAGTGCCCACTTGGTTTTGTTTGTAATCTGTACAAGCTGAATTATTGATGTAAGTAACAATACCATCTTGCAATAAAAAAGTTCTCTTCAAGTCTGAGGCTTGTTTTTCTCCTTTAATAAAATAGATTAAATTTTCTACAGGCGTTTCGCCATCGTCTAATGTAATAAAATCAAAGAATTCAAATACTCTTGCATCTTTCAGGCTTCTTAATTCTGTATTTGCAAAACCACCGCCCATGGCAATTTTTATGTGAGGATATTTTTGTTTGACAAATTTTGCCATTCTAAAACCTGAATATAGATTACCAGGAAATGGAATGGAAACAGCAATCATCAAGGGTTGAACTTCGACAATTCTTTTGTCAACGATTTCAAGTAAAATATCATCAACAAATGTATTTGGATTTTGAAGAGATTCATATAACTCATCAAAACTATTAGCGCTTCTTCCTAGTCTTTCTGCATAACGGCTAAAGCCAAAATGTTCATCTATACATTCTTTAATCAAATCACTAATGTCTTCAAGGTACATGGTAGCGATGTGTTTGGCTTTGTCTTGTGTACCCATATTGCCAAATGCCCATTGCAAATCATCTAATTGAGCAAATCTGTTGGCTTCTGGAAGAAAATTTCTTTTCGCAATTTGATGTGCCAGTGTTGGTTGATGACCTTGCAGAAACAAAATGGTGTTGTCAACCGTATTGATATAATCATCTTGAAGCTTGATGATTCGTTTTGCATTTTCAGAAATTGAAGACCATTTTTCATGCTCAGGTTTCGGACAAAGTGAAAATATTTTTTTTAATCCATTACTACTGAAAATTTCAAGTATAACTTCAATACCTAAATCACTTTGAAATGAGGTAATGTTTTTAGTATTAAGAAATCCTTTTAAATAGGCCGTTGCGGGATATGGCGTATTTAATTGAGTAAAAGGAGGAGTGATTAATAAAACTGTTTTTGACAAAAGAATGATTTATGGTACGAAAATATTTTTTATTCTTCGAACTACAATAATTTAGAGTACATAAAATCAATTTGGCATTAAATTCGGATATTTGCCATCAAATTAACTTGAATTAAAGATGATATTGGGAAAAAAACTGGTTGTTGTGCTTCCGGCATACAATGCTTCAAAAACAATTGAGCAAACTTATAATGAAATTCCATTTGACATAGTAGATGAAATTATTTTAGTAGACGACAACAGTAAAGACAATACCGCCGAAGTAGCTGCGGCTCTAGGAATTAAACATATCATTGTTCATCCTCAGAATAGAGGGTATGGTGGCAATCAAAAATCTTGTTACAATAAAGCAATAGAACTGAATGCAGATATCGTAATCATGCTTCATCCGGATTACCAATACACCCCAAAATTGATTCACAGTATGGCGTATTTAATTGCCAATGAAGTTTATCCTGTTGCATTCGGTTCAAGAATATTGAGTAAAGGTGCGCTTGCTGGAGGCATGCCCTGGTATAAATATATTGCCAATCGAATTTTGACTTCTTTCCAGAATATTTTATTGAACGAAAAATTGTCGGAATATCATACAGGTTACAGAGCTTTCTCTAAAGAAGTTTTAGAAAGCATTTCATATAATTCGAATTCAGATGATTTTGTTTTCGATAATCAAATGATTGCACAGATTTTTAATAAAAAATTTCAAATCGGAGAAATTACTTGTCCTACCAAATATTTCCCTGAGGCTTCTTCTATTAATTTAAAAAGAAGTATTATTTATGGCCTTGGTGTTTTAAAAGTGAGT
>CALCNY010000354.1 GCA_937897585.1 uncultured Chitinophagaceae bacterium
TCTTATTCGAATTAGCTACCCTCAGTTCGAACCAAATTTGGGAAGATTTAAATAATATACAATTTTACAATCTGATATCAAAGCTAATTGGCTGATTATAACAAAGGTAGAACCAATGCTGAATGAAATCAATTAGCTTAGGAGAATTATTATACTTTTAACGAGTAATCTAAATGGGGAGCTTTCAACAGCAACACTTAACCAACTTGTTCTGTAATATCTGTTTTATTGTATAATTTTTTATAAATGTTGATAGCTTTTTTATGGTCTTTGCTTGCACTGTATTGCATTTGAAATTTTTCAACACGCTTCAATCTCTGTTTGATGTAAAGACTATACTCATTGAAAATAGTATCGTATGATTTTCCTAATGGAAAAATAAAATTGTTTCTTTTTTTTAAGGTAAAGAAACCATCCTGATGCAATGATAAGTTGAGGTAATTCAATGTAAACTCACCAAATTTAAAATGTTGTGAAGCAGTTGTAATGAAAGCTTGAAGGACTTCGTTATTTAATTGTTTCGAAAAGAATATTCCAGCTTGTTGAAAAAAAGCAGGCTGGTATAAATATTTAATTCCGAATTTCTTTTTCCAGATCAACGGCATCACAGCTTCATAATCATTCAATACAATAGCATCCCAATTTTCTGTGATGTTGTCCAGATAAAAAGATTCAGCATAGATAAGTTTATTGATAGACTTGTTGATACAATCATCCCATTTTGATTTATTGATTTGGTGATATGTGAGGTAGTTAAGTTCCAAATCAAAAACTTATTTGAGGAATAAAAGTATGTAAAGAAATATTTTGAATATCGATACTGAACGTAATGTTTTTAATAAATCTTTTTTCTCCTATGGTTGATTTGTAGTAATCAGTGTAAGGCTTACTATATAAAATAGGGAAATAAATATTAACTGTATTTTTCAACATTGACAATTGTAAGCCCGCATCATAAAGAAATTTCTGTGTTGTTGAGTTTGAATTCCAAGCTTCAGCATAAGTGCCTAAATCAAAGAATAATTTTATCGGCAACTTGAAAGGCAATACAGACAAGGGATTCACATTGTCGGGAATAGTTGTGGTGAAATTCAATGTGCTTAACCAATCGTCTGTTTTTCCTATTTTATCGCTAAGCAATTCAGTTCTCACTTTGAAGCCACCATCTTTTATCATGATTTGTTTACTACCCATTCCTTCAAATGCATTTCTTCCAACAAAATAATTATTGTAAGTATAATCTTCATTTCCGTTGGCGCCACTGAGATTCAAATGATAACGATCTGTTTCATATTTACTGAGATAAGTTTGTGCGCCAGTGTACATGAACTTGCCAGCAAAGAATCGAACATTCATGCCACCTTCTTTTTTGTAATTGAAAAAATAATTACCTGTGAAACCAAATTTCACAAACCCTTTGCCTTGTTCAGCAAGAACAACCGCTTTGTAAGGATATAACTTTCTGTTTTGTTCATAAACAAACTGCAACTGGTTGATGTAATTCTTCTTGACAGGATAAGAAATTATGTCTAACTGCTGAATGGTATCTCTTTTGAAATTCAATGTAGTTTCATTAATGAAATAAGTTTTCCATTGAATATACTTGTTAATGGTGCTTCTGGCATTGGCAGTAGGAAAAACATATTTAATACCTGGCACAAATTTGCTGAAGCGTAAATAATTTTTAGTTCCTGTTGAATCTATAAACACATCATTGCTGAAAGCTACTGCTGTAAATGAAAAAGTTAATCGTGCATCACTGTTTCCAGGAAATAAAGTATAAGTTGATTTTCCGATATAATTAAATTGCTTTGAAGCAGTAGCATAAAGTGGTGCCACAACAAATTGGAATTTATGAATTGGCAAACTATAATTGTGAATCAATCCACCAATCATGAACTTGTCATAATTATTAAAACCTGCCATGGGCATTAGAGAAATATAATTGTGTTTCTCTGTTTCTTTAAGTGAGAAAAAAGTGGTTAAGCGAATATCTTTTTTTTGTGATAAATATAAATTGTCCTTTGTGTTTAATAATGCAAATTCATCAGACAAATCCTGATTGGTAATTCTTTCAGCAGTGTTTTTAAAATCTTCCGGATAAGGATGTTTGAATTTCCATTCTTGAAAATAAGCTTGCATAACGCTGTCGAATAGGGGCTGTGTCAATTGTGTTTCCAGCAATTGCAGCCACATCGCCGTTTTGTTGTAAGCCACGAAATTATAATTGACAGAAGAGAAGTTTTTTGAAATTGTATTAATGGGCTGATCTTTATGAATGCTACATAATGAAGAAGTTATCAAGTCTTCAAAGTTGAAAGGCATTTTATTATTGAGCTTCGTTTCGTTTTGGTACCTCGGATAATATATGCTTTTGTATCTTTTATCATAATAAGAATTCATGCCTTCATCCATCCATGGAAATTCTCTTTCATTGGTTCCAAGAATTCCATAAAACCAGTTGTGACCAACCTCGTGCTCAATGAGATTGTCTAGTTCTTTGCTTTCATCTGTTTTGTCTATTAAAGTAATAGTTGGGTATTCCATGCCACCACCGCCTTCATTAGGACTTTCAACCACACTTACTGTTTCATAAGGATATTCGCCAACCCAATTGCTTTTGGTTTGAATAGCTCGCTTAATAAATCGAAGTCCATTTTTCCAGTGATTGTTTTCAGAAGGGTAGTGAAAGGCATTGACATTAATAATTTTGTTGCCAACCATCATGGTGTCTGTTTCGGTAATGAAATGCTTATCAGCAAACCAAGCAAAATCGTGTACGCTATCCTGTGAGTAGGTTAAAGTTTTCTGATTTTCATGCTGGTTAGAAGCCAATAGTTTTCCGGTAGAAGCCACAATGAAAGAATCTTGAAGTGTAATATTGACGGTATACTTTCCAAACTCACTATAGAATTCGCCTTGGTCGAGATAAGGCATTTCGTGCCATCCTTTTTTATCATACACAGCAGGTTTTGGATACCATTGAGTGATGTGAAATGCATTGCCAACATATCCACCTCTTGAAAAATTATAAGGAAGCTTTACATGAAAAGGCGTTTCGATTTTTGCAAATGAATTCGGTAATAAAGGGGTAGGTAAAATTAATTTAATGATATCCTGATGTATGGGATGGTCTGTAATTGTAGCAGCAATATTGTTTACTTTAAAATTGATTTTATTGATATAGCCTCTCTTGTCATCATCACAAAAATAAAAATTAGTATTTCCGTTTTCAATGAGTTGATCACTGAAAGCAGTTCTATCATTTTTATAAGCATTGGGCCAAAGATGTATCCAAATAAATTGCAGTGTATCTGGTGAATTGTTTTCATATTGCATAGTTATGAAGCCATTCAACTCTTTTGCGGTATCATTTAAGCTGACATCGATGTTGTAAATGACATGTTGTTGCCAATATTTATTTTGCTGAGCATAAGAAAAGAAAGAAGCAATCAAAAAAAAAGATACAATCAGAAAGTTTTTCAACACCATGAATTTTTTCAAAAATACGAATATCTATTAATGGAAATTGACAATTCTATTTGCCTTTTCCGGAGAAGATAATTTCGAATGTATAAATCATGATTTTCAAATCGAGTGCCAGCGATACATTTTCAACATACAATAAGTCGTAAGGCATTCTTTTGATCATTTCATCTACAGAAGAAGCATAACCGTATTTTACCATTCCCCAGCTGGTAAGTCCGGGTTTTACTTTGAAAAGAAATTTATATTCCGGATGATGTTTCACAATTTGGTCGACATAAAATTTTCTTTCTGCTCTTGGGCCAACCAAACTCATTTCACCTTTAATGATATTCCAAAATTGTGGAAGCTCATCCAATCGCCATTTTCTCATGGTTTTACCCCAGGAGGTAATGCGATTATCATCTACTGTACTAAGTTGTGGCCCGTTTTTCTCAGCATCAGTTACCATAGATCTGAATTTGTACATGAAGAAAGGTTTTCCTTTATAACCAATTCTTTCTTGTATAAAAAATATCGGTCCTTTTGAAGAGAAATAAACCCTAATTATAGTGTAGATCATCAACGGAGAAAAAAATAAAATGGCAATAATAGAAAAAACAATATCAATTAATCTCTTGAAATTTTGTTGCCAGTGGGGGAGTTGTCCAGCATGAATATCAATCAACGGAATACCCATCACATTATTTGTATGCAAGGCTCCTGAAATAATATCAACAGTATCAGGATTGATTTTAATGTTTACATCCTGATCAATGAGTTTGGGAAACAAAGTAGTAATAAGGTTTCTATCATTCTTATCAACAGTGATGATAACTTCCTCAATGTTTTCATTTTTGATTATTGAAAGGATATCATCTTTCAGGCTATAATGTGAGACATTTTGATAATCTTGAAACAGCGATTTTTCATCTGTAGCGATAAACGCTTTTATGCTGTAACCTTGATTTTCATCAGCGGCAAAAAAGTCTTTTAAAAACAAATTGGCTTTATCTGCAGTTCCAATAATCAGTACATTAAAAAATACTTTTCCTTTGGCAAGTTGTTTTTTTATAGCTGTGAGATAAAAAATTCTAGATAAAGAAGTACAAACAAAAATCGGAATCAACAGACTGAAAAATTCCAGATAATAATAATTGTTATTTTCCTGTGGATTTTTTAAAATGAAGAAAAACAATAAAAACAAACAACCGAAAATACTAGTGAAAAAAGTTTTGATGATTTCGTTTAGCCTTGATTTTTGGTATAGATTATTGTAGGTGCCTGTCAAGAAATGTAAAGTGCTCCAACCTGAAGTGTATAGAAACAAACCCAGATAAAAGCCAGGAGGCATGCTAAAATCATAATTGTAAATAATGGTACGGAGATAATAAAAACAAGCCCATGTCATCATAGCAATGACCACATCAGTTAAGATATACCAGCTGATATGAATCCTTGGTTGTTGGTGCATGAAACCCAATTAGTGTTGTTGGTTATTAATTTTCTCTAGTATTTGGTGAGCAACATCTAATGCACTAAATCCGTCTATGATGGTTACAGGTGTTTCGGTATTGTTGATGATAGCGTTCTTAAAAGCTTCCAATTCCATTTTAATGGCGTTCACCGGCTCTACGACTGGGTTTGAAATGCCAATCTTTTTAGTGCCATTTGAAGTTTCAATATCAAAGCTGAAATCATTATTGTCATCAATTTGATCCATTCTGATGATTTCCGTTTTCTTTTCGAGGAAGTCAATTCCGATATAAGCATCTTTTTGAAACAATCTAATCTTTCTCATTTTTTTCATCGAAATACGACTGCTGGTAAGATTAGCTACACATCCATTATCGAATTCAATTCTTACGTTGGCGATATCTGGTGTTTCGCTCATCACGGCCACACCATTGGCTGCAATGTAACTCACATTTGATTTTACAAGATGAAGGATGATATCAATATCATGAATCATCAAATCCAAAACCACGCTTACATCAGTTCCTCTTGGATTGAATTCTGCAATGCGATGAACTTCAATAAACATGGGGTTAATAGATTGACCTTTCAACGCCAGAAAAGCAGGGTTGAATCTTTCCACATGTCCAACTTGAAATTTAAGATTGGATTCTTTGGCAAGTTTTACCAAAGTCCGAGCTTCATCCATAGTGTTGGTTAAAGGTTTTTCAACGAACACATGTTTCCCTTTGCGAATCGCCATTTCACAGAGCTCAAAGTGATATACAGTTGGAGCTACAATATCAACGGCATCACATTCATCCATTAACGTTTCAGCACTTTCGTATCTTTTGATTTGATATTGTTCGGCAACCGCCAAAGCATTATCATCATTTGGGTCGTAGAAGCCAATTACTTCAGCGCCTTCGATTTCTTTCCAGTTGTTTAAATGAAATTTCCCTAAGTGCCCCGTTCCGAATACCGCGATTTTAAGCATAATATTTTTCTGTTTCAGCGATTATTGAGCTGATGTTTCCGTAATGTTTTTTTCTTCCCAGAAGCCCATTTTACCGAACTTCTCAATTCTGTTGTTCACTCTTTCTTGAGGATTTATTTTTTCTAATTCATTCAGAACCGGAATCAGATAATTTTTTAAGTTTTCAGCGGCTTGGTCATAATCCCAATGTGCACCACCTAATGGTTCAGGAACAACCTGATCAACCAAACCGAAGTTAAGCATATCGGTACCGGTTAAACGAAGTTGTTCGGCTGCCACTTCTTTTTTATCCCAGCTGCGCCATAGAATGCTACTGCAACTTTCAGGAGAGATTACAGTGTACCAAGTGTTTTCCATCATCACTACTTTATCGCCTACGCCAATGCCCAATGCACCGCCACTTGCGCCTTCACCAATGATAACACAGATGACAGGTACTTTAAGCGAAATCATCTCATAAATATTACGAGCAATGGCTTCACCCTGACCTCTTTCTTCGGCTTCTAAGCCCGGGTATGCGCCGGGAGTATCAATCAAAGTAATAACCGGTTTATTGAATTTTTCTGCGAGTTTCATCAAGCGCAAAGCTTTTCTATACCCTTCAGGGTTGGCCATACCGAAATTTCTGAGCTGACGCGTTTTGGTATTATTTCCTTTTTGCTGACCGATGATCATTACCGTTTTTCCATCCAATTGAGCAAAACCGCCAACCATGGCTTTGTCGTCTTTTACATTGCGATCGCCATGTAATTCAACAAAATTGGTGCACATTTTTTCGATATACTTTAATGTATAAGGTCTATCGGGATGTCGACTCAGCTGCACTCTATGCCATGGCGTGAGGTTATCTGTGATGCTTTTTTTGGTTTCCAGGATTTTATCTTCAAGTGCTTTTATAGCAGAAGACATATCAGTGTTTGATTTTTCCTGAGTTTGTTTAAGTTGTTCGATTTGGTCGTACAAATCTTTTATAGGTTTTTCGAAGTCTAGAAACTGTCTGTTTTGAAGTTGCGGCATAATGTGTTTAGTTAATCAAGAGAAATAAATACTCAAAATCGGCTGTAAAAATAACTGATATGATTTTTCTATAAAAGTTTTGTTTTGAAAAAGTAAAAATACCTATATTTGCACTCCTTAAATGATAAATGATTAATTCGTTAGAAGTTTGAGGTGTTTGGATCGGTAGTTCAGTTGGTTAGAATGCCGCCCTGTCATCCCGAATGCTCGGGACGGGTTCGAGCCTCAAAAATGAAAATTAGTTCTTAATGTATTTTGTGTATTTGATTCAAAGTGATTTTGATAATTCTTTTTATGTAGGATATTCTCAGGATCCTCATAAAAGGTTATTAGCTCACAATAATGGAGAATCAACATATACTAGACGAAAGATGCCATGGAAATTGCTTTATACTGAAGAGTATAACTCAAAATCGGAAGCACTAAAAAGAGAAAAATTTTTAAAAGCTCAAAGAAATACTGAGTTTTATAAAAAATTAATAAAAGAAAGTTTGGATCGGTAGTTCAGTTGGTTAGAATGCCGCCCTGTCACGGCGGAGGTCGCGGGTTCGAGTCCCGTCCGGTCCGCCAGATGGCTGTCTCACACAGTCTCAAAGCGTGTAAATCCTTGATTTTACACGCTTTTTTGTTTTAGGTCTGTCTCATAATGTCTCATTTTGTATCATGTTTTGGTTTCTAACTGGTTACCCTTTTTCAGAAATCAAAAATGGGTAACCAGTGTTGGACAATTTGATACATTATGAGACTGAAAAACAATGAGTTATCTTTTGCTTTACGATGTTTGGTATATATTTTTGTAATCAAAATGGGGGCGATTTAAATCTATCGCCATGTCAGCAAAAACATCGTACGGATTAACCTTTTACATTAATCGTACAAAACAGAAAAAGAACGGTGAATGTCCTGTAATGCTTCGCATTAATATCAACGGACAAAGAGTCGTTTTACAAACAAAAAGGTATCTCTTTCCTCAAGACTGGGATACAAACCGCTACCAAATGAAAGGTAGAACCACGGAAGCACGTGTGTTCAATGACTACCTCGAAGCGTTGCGGATGAAGGCTCACAAAAAATACAATGAGCTGTTAACTTTAAGCGATGATGTATCTCCGTACTTACTGCGTGATGCCATTTTAGGCGTTAATTCAGCAAAGTCGAAGATGATTATGGAAGATGTATGGGAAGATTATGTCCAACGGCTTAAAAAGCTCATTGGAAAAGAAAACTCCTACACTACCTATCAGAAATACAACACCGCAAAAAAACATTTCCAAACTTTTTTGGTAAAGCATTACCGTGTCAATGATATCTCCGTTAAGTCAGTGGATTATCAAATGATACAGCAATACAGTCTATACCTGAGAACTGAGAGATGTTGTAGTCACAATACAGCCACTAAATTTTTGCAGATGCTTAAGAGAATAACAAGCGATTGTATTAAAAATGGATGGCTGTCTAAAGACCCTTTTGTTTCCATTAGTCTAACCCGAAAGGAAGTTGAAAGACCTTTCTTGAATGAAGAAGAATTGAATAAGATCTATGAATTCTCATCACCCTTCGAAAGGTTGAATCGTGTGCGGGATTTCTTTATTTTTTCATGCTACACCGGATTAGCCTATATAGATGTGAAACAACTTAAAGGAATGGAAATTGAAGGCAGTGATGAATTCGGGTATTGGATAAGAACCAAGCGACAAAAGACTGGTGGCAGAGCCAATATTCCATTACTGCCTAGAGCCATTGAGGTATTGAACAAGTATTGTCATTTGGAAACACATGACCCAAATAAACCAGTATTGCCATTGTTAACCAACCAGAAAACTAATGCTTATTTAAAAGAGATAGCAGACCTCTGTGGTATTCATAAGCAGTTAACTTTTCACATTGCACGGCACACATTTGCCACCACAGTAACCATGATGAATGGTGTACCTATTGAATCTGTAAGCAAAATGCTTGGGCATAAGAGCATCAAAACCACCCAACATTACGCGAAAGTGGTTGACCAAAAAGTTGGAGAAGATATGAAGCGCTTGGCCGAAAGGTTAAATCATGGTACAGTTCCAATAAATGCTGGTTATTGATGTTGATGTTAAGCATTAAATCTACCACTATGCAAGATGATAAATTTATTGTGCGAGCTTATGGATTTGGTGAGCTCGCATATTTATACTTTCCTACAATCACTAAAAAAAGCGCAAGCACTCAGCTCCGCAAGTGGATTCAATCTGATAGATTTTTATCGAAAGAATTGAGTGAAGTAGGATATAAATTTAGTCAAAGAGTTTTAAGTCCAAAACAGGTTGAAGTTATAATAAAGATTCTAGGTATACCTTGGTGAATGGATAATTGAATAAAGTTAAATTTGAGAAAATATCCAGGACATGTAAAACTAAAAATCAGCAATCCAGTTGTCAGATTTAATACTAGCTTTTACACCTTATTTAAGGTAAATCTTCTAAAATAATTTGATCTTTTAATAAAGGTTTTTGTATATATATGTTTTCTTCAATAAGAATATGTTGAGTCAGCGTATTGAGAAGTCCATTCTGTGGATTTGTTGTTTCATTAA
>CALCNY010000355.1 GCA_937897585.1 uncultured Chitinophagaceae bacterium
GAGTTTTCAGTTTCGGTTGAATAAATGGGGGTTTATAAAACCTGAATATTTAAGGTAGTGGATTACGTTTATAAAAATAGAATCCATTTTTGTGATACAAAAAGACCGCATCTTTAATCTCTTTTTCAAACGCATCTTTGCCATTTATTTTACAAGAAATATAAACAGGTTTATCTAATTTTCCCTTTAATAACCAATCTAGATTGTTGTAATTATTATTTCGATGAGGCATGGTTTCCCCATAAAAATAATTACTATAAGATTTATATTGATAGGTTATTTTGTAACAATCTTCTTTTGCATGTTGTTGCCAGAATTCAATATTAGCACGCTGACTGATGCTTTCAATTCTGTTGATAAAAAAATAAAGTCCAGACTGTATAAAAAATAAACTTCCAAAAAATAAAATGCCAATGGCTGATTTTATTTTTTGTTTGCTAAAAAAATGAAAACACAAAAAAAGACATAAAATCAAAACGATTCCTGGAAGCATTTCCCATCCAGACCACGATACATTTGCCTGCATGTTCTCTACGGCAAAAGGGTCACGGCTTAATAATGGAGTTAGCAGCGATTTGTTTCGTCCTAAATAAACCATAGCGAATGGTGCAATTGCAAAAGGTAAAGATGAAATGAGAATTAATGATTTAGTTAGTTTGTTCAGTATCCATTTATTCTGAATTAAATTATAAATACTAATTGCAGCAAAAAAACTGATAGGATAATAACATAGTGAGGAATAATGTACAATTTTGGTTTGAACGATTGAAAATAAAATTAGCACTACCCAGAATAATATTTTCATCCATTTTTTAAAATTGATAAAGCGAGGGTTTTCTTCATTGTCTTTTTTCAACATGGCATGTATGAAAAATGCAGAAACAGGAAAACATCCAAAAAATAGTACAACAAAATGGTAGAAAAAAAATCCGCCATGTCCGGCATCTTTTGTAGTAAATAATTCCCATTGGCGAATTGTGAATTCTCTGATAAATTGGTTGCCGTTTTGCAAGAAATCAATGCCTAGCCATAATCCTGCGGTAATTGATGCAACTAATGTGAATAGTAATAATTGGGGTATGCTGAAAAAGTTTCTGAAGGCATTCGTGATTAGAAAAGTCATCCCTGTTATGCCAATAATAATAATTGCCGCAGGGCCTTTTGTAAGTAATGCCAACCCAGCCATGATACCAGCGAGGCCAATCCATTTGAAGGATTTCAAATGGTCATCTTTATTTTCTTTTGCCTCAATTAAACCGTACAGCGATAATAAAATAAAAAAATTAAACCAGGGATCAATAATTCCTGATTTAAAATACAGGTGAGGTAAAATGGTGCAGGCATAGGCCATAGCCCAAATAAATCCAAATAAATTATTTTTAAGTTTTTTCCCTATTGAAAAAAGCAGTGGTAAAACTAAAAGTCCTAGAATCGCATTGGGTAGTCGAGACGAAAATTCATTGATTCCAAAAATATTCATTGATATGGATTGCAGCCAGAAAAAAAATGGAGGTTTTTCTGTAAACAATTGAAAATTCATTTGTGGACGAAGATAATTTTTCGATATTACCATTTCTCTGGAAATCTCTGCAAAGTTGATTTCATCCCAATCAAACAAATGTGCATTACCTAAAAAAGGAATAAAAAAAGCTAGTGAAAACAGAATTAATAAAAACAAATAAGTGGAGTTCGCCGTTTTTTTACTTTGCATATTTGACTATTAAAATTTGTGTGATTCGTTGTTATTGATTTTTATTTTATTGATAAAATGAAAAACAACAACTGAGAATGTTGTTCCGATCATTGATCCTGCAATAACATCCAATAAAAAATGCTGTCCAAGATATATTCTTGAATATCCAGTTAATATGGCTATTCCTAAAAGTGGAATATTCCATTTTTTATTTTGAAGGATTAAAGCCAACATTAATGATAACGCAAAAGCTGAAGTAGTATGCCCTGATGGGAAACTTGCTGAAGTATGAGTAATGATTCCTTTGATAAAGTGTTGGTATTCTCCTGTCTTGAAATAACTTATAGGCCTTGGAGCGATGACAAGATTTTTGATGATTTGTGAAGCAATTCCAGAAAGACTATACGCTAAAAAAATCATAAGTGCATCTTTCCATCTTTTTAAAATCAGAAAAAGCAAACAGATAATTATTGAAAAAAAACCATCGCCGATATAAGTATAAAAAGTAAAAAAATGATCAAGCCAATTTGTATGAAATGAATTTAAGTAGATAAAGCTGTTTGCCTTTCCTAGTTTCAACAAAAATGCAGATGATAAAACAATAAAAATAAAATAACCTATAAAGTAGCTTCTGGAATTATTGTATTTATTTATGAGGTTCATTTTGGTGAGTAAAGCTAAGATTTTAAAAGTTGATGAACAAATGCTGAATCTTGATTTATAACCTCATTTTAACGTTATCTTTTCGACAAAAAAATTCTCATAATTTCTTTCGTATTATCTTCGTGAACTTAAAAAAATCAATATGAAGTTATTTAATTCTATTCTCGGATTGACATTCTTATTCATCTCGTCAATTTCGCTAATCGCTTGTGGACAAAATAAATCTGCTGATAATACATCAGATAAAAAAACCGACAATTTTTCAATCATTAAAACAAATGATGATTGGAAAAAAGAATTATCAATTGAGCAATATAAAGTGCTCAGGGAAAAAGAAACGGAGCGTCCATTTACCGGAAAATTATTATACAATAAAGAAAAGGGAGTATATAAATGTGCGGGTTGTGGTAATGAACTTTTCACAGATGAAATGAAATTTGATTCCCATTGTGGCTGGCCAAGTTTTGACAAGGAAATTGCAGGCGGTAAAATTAAAAAAGTAGAAGACAATTCTTTTGGCATGCATCGCACTGAAATCGTTTGTGCAAAATGTGGCGGTCATTTAGGACACTTATTTGATGATGGTCCAACAGCAACGGGTATGCGCTATTGCGTTAATTCAGAATCTTTAACTTTTCAAAAAGAAATGGCTGTTGCTGAAGCAACAAAAACAAAAAACAATATTGATACCATCACATTAGGCGGAGGTTGTTACTGGTGCGTAGAGGCGGTTTATGAAATGCTGGATGGTGTAGTCAGTGTAACTTCAGGTTTTTCAGGTGGAACTGTTGCTAATCCTACTTATCGTGAAGTATGCATGGGGAATACCGGTCATGCTGAGGTTGTTCAAATTATTTACGACAATAAAAAAACATCTCTCGATGAGATTCTGAAAGTTTTCTTTACGGTTCATGATCCTACAACTTTAAATAGACAGGGTGCTGACGAAGGAGAGCAATATCGTTCGGTTATTTTCTACAGAAACAATGAACAATACAAAACTGCAAAATCAATTATTGATGAACTCAATAAAAGGAAAGTATATGATAATCCTGTAGTGACACAAATAGTTCCATTTAAAGTATTTTACAAAGCAGCAGACGACCATCAGGATTACTATTCTCAAAATCAGGAAAAACCTTATTGCAAAATGGTTATCCAACCTAAATTGGAAAAATTTGAAAAGCTGTTTAAAGACAGATTGAAAAAAACGGATAAATAAAATCCCTAGCTTCCTAGCC
>CALCNY010000356.1 GCA_937897585.1 uncultured Chitinophagaceae bacterium
TTCAGCAGAGGCGTTTATACACTGGTACTTTCGGATGCATCTGGAGAAACCTTAGCTACCGGAAAAGTGGTGATACAATAAAACATTACTCAGATAAAAAAGAAAGAGCCATCAATTTTGATGGCTCTTTCTTTTTTATCTGAGTAAAGTTTTATTGTATTACCACTTTCCCGGTAGCAAGGGTTTCTCCAGATGCATCAGAAAGTACCAATGTATAAACGCCTCTGCTGAATTGCTCAACATTTACATTCATAACTTCATAAGCAGAAGAAACATGGTAGTCTTTTCTGTAAACTCTTGCCCCTTTGGCATCGTACATAGTTATTGTTCTAGCCTGACCGTTATAAGGAATGCCTTCAAATCTAACTTGAAACTGTCCTTTATTCGGATTAGGATAAATGAATGTATAATTCAAAATCGTATCACGCACATTTACAATAGCTGATGTATTATTACAACCATTGGCATCAGTTACGGCAACATAGTAATTACCTGTTTGATTTTCACCAACTGTGATTAAACTACCTGATTGGCCATTGATAATATTGTTATTATAATACCAAGTATAAGTTGAAACACTTGGAGTTGATGTTGCACTCAGTGTAATTGATTGTCCAGGCATTACAACATTTGAAGGCGCTGCGGTTACTGTCACCTGAGGTAAGGCATTTACAGTTAAAGTAACAACATCCGAATTGATACTTCCACAGTTGCTTTCGGTAACGATTAAACGATATTTATTGTTATTCATTGAAGCAGTTACATTGCCTAAATTCAAGTTAGCGCTATTGGCACCATTGATATTTGTAAAACTAATACCACCATCGGTACTTACCTGCCATTGGTAAACAACTGAGGTTCCTTGTGCACTTGCTGTAATGGTTAAAGCGCTATTTTCACAAACATCAACATTGCTTGGTTGTGTTCCAATAGAAGCTGGATTTGAAACAGAAAGTAAAGCAGCATTTGAAGTAACGGTGTTGCAAGAAGCAGACGTGATAACAACTCGATATTTATTGTTGTTCATTGATGAGGTTACATTAGCAAAACTTAAACTGCTATTCGTTTCACCTGCAATATCAGTATAGTTAACGCCACCATCTGTACTCATTTGCCATTGATATGAAATGCTTGTTCCATTAGCAGTTACGCTAAATGAAGCAGTGGTATTATTACAAGTACTTACATCTGAAGGTTGATTACTAATAGAAGTTGCATTGAGTACCTGCAAGGTAGCAGCAGAAGAAACAGCGCCGGTTGCAGAACAAGTATTATTAACAACAACATGATACTGATTACCATTCAATGTTGAATTAATATTGTTTATCGTAATCGTATTGCTTGTTTGTCCATTCACATTGGTAAAGGTTGCACCGCCGTCTGTACTTACCTGCCATTGATAGGTCAGTCCTGTACCTGAGGCATTAACACTTAAAGTTGTGTTGGTACCTTCACAAGCACTTACATCAGTGGGTTGATTGGTAATGACTGCTGCATTACTAACAGTAAGTATGGCGCCAATTGAAATTGCATCACCAGGACAGTCGCTGCTAACCGCAATAACCCTGTATCTGTTATTGTCATCCGCTGCAGTTATATTATTGATGATTAAAGAACTATTCGTTTCCCCAGAAATAGGTGAGTAGGTTAGGCCTCCATCTGTGCTTACTTCCCACTGATAAGAAATATTTGTTCCTGTACATGTAGCCGTAAACGTTACATTGCTTCCAGCACAACCGATTTGATTCGCAGGTTGACTTAAAATCGCTGCTGATGAATTTACAGTTAGCGTTACAATAGAAGAATTAATTGGAGCAGGCGCACAACCGGTAACCAATACTTGATACTGGTTGTTGTTCATAGAGGCGGTAACATTGCTTAATGAAAGAGTTGCTGCGTTGGCATTTGCAATCGAACTAAATGTAACACCACCATCTGTACTTACCTGCCATTGATAAGCATTGACATTATTACCTGTTACACTAAATGAAGCATTATTGCCAGAGCATAATGTTTGTGAAGTAGGTTGCCCTGTTATTGAGGCTGGTTCTGTAACAGTTAAAATAGCAGCAGCTGAAGTGTCAGTTGAAGGACATGCGTTGCTTACAATAAGTCTGTAACGATTATTATTTTCTGCAGTAGTTACATTTACAGAATAAGTAGCACTGTTGGCACCTGAAATATTTGTATAAGTTAAACCTCCATTTGTACTTACTTGCCATTGGTATTGATTGCTATTACCGGAAGCCGCTGCATTGAATGTTGCATTACTTCCTGCACAAACTGTAGTATTAGCAGGGTCACTACTCACAACAGCTGCAACACATGCAGTTGGTGGCATAATAATAGTGAAAGTATCACTTTGTGCTACCCTAACATTTGACGAATTATAAAGATTGCTTTGCATTTCAACTACAGCCTTATCACTGATTGCAATATCATCAATATAAATACCTTCTAAATTAGTTCCAACATCAGAGGTAAACCTAAATCTGATTTTCAGATTTTGATTGGCGTAAGGGGTTAGGTTTATTTTTGTTTTAATCCATTTATTACTACTACTACCAGACCATGCTCTTCTCCCTGCAAGTAGGGTAGTTGCATCCATTGTAGCGATGTATCCACCAAGTAGAATATTGGGTTGCATGTCTGTCCAGGTTGTTCCTCCATTTGTGCTAGCTTCTATCACTGCGCCATCATATGTAGCCTCCGAATTTAACCAGTATCTGAAAGAGAGTGGTGGAGGGGTAGCTCCTAAACTAACGGGATTGGTTAGGGTAAGTATTTGATCTGAAGTTGTATCTATGTTTATTGAAAAATAAGATGTTGTTGGACTATATGCTCTTGCATTAGACAAGCTCCAGATACCTGTTGGTCTAGTATTGCTAGCTGTCCAGTAATTAGTCAAAGGTCCATTTGCAGAATCCTGAAATAATGTTACAGTTGGGTAATAAGCTCCATTGTTTACAAGAACTGTAAATGAATACGTTTGAGTTTGCGATGCAGCTAAAGTTACAGGAAAACTAACCACACGGTTTGTTGCATTATAAGTACCGCCACTTACATAGGTTACATTTGTTGGTAAGGTATCGGTCAAAGTGAAATTGGAAATTCCTGCACAATTACCTGTAGTTAGTGTATTGGTAAACGTTATGTTCTGCCCTTCAGGAACCTGAGTAACACTTTGTGTTAATTGTAAGCTTGCATTACCTAATGTAAAATCTGCAACCTGATCAGTAACACTTCCAGAAGAACCCTGAGAAGCGAATGCCCCCATACCTCTTCTTCTGAATGCTTCCCAAATTACACACTGGTGTATGCCATTGTATAAAATTTGATCTGCTTGTAAAATAGCATCTCTCCCATCAATAAATCCAGGACTGCAAGGCTGAAGTTTCATGCCTAGTGTCACTAATTTCAGAGCAATAACATTACCACCCACTCCGTCGCCATTGTAAAGGTTTGGTGTAATGCTACCCACTTGATTGATAATATTCCATGTCATGTCCCATAAAACCGCACACCATATTTCGCCTCTGTCATGAACTTCTGTAGGAATCGTTGAAGCATAAACTTTATTGTTAACTGCGAAATTGGTACAATATTTTTGAGAACGGATACCTGTAGAAGTAGCACTTTGCCCGATAACATAAGTACCAATGCCTCTTGGTGAACTAAAGCCTGTGTTTAGAGTGGCTGTAGCCCAATTTTGAGTCAGCATCAATCCATAATAATCACTCCAACCTTCACCCATTTGCTCATCATTCTGTAAACATCCTGCTTGTGCAGGTCCGCCTGTTAAACGATTGCTGATACCATGAGCAGCTTCATGACAAATAATTCCGTTATCTACATCACCATCTTTTTGCGGAGTTCCTGTCCATAGGTACATTTGCATTCTACCACTACCGCCATCGGGAGGAGTTGAAAAATTAGCATTGTTTGTACCGCCACCATCTTGAGCATCAGCCATCACAAAATCATTTTCTGCGCCACCACGACCTAAATTATTTGCCTGGAAATTTCCGGATAATTCATCAAATCCATATTGGTACATGATATCATGAATGATATTATTCCAGTAAAACAAATTGGTTGTATTGAATTGTTGATTGGGTGTTGGTGAAGTTTGTGTAGGAGCTACAGAAAAGCTTGGAATGAAATCAAATGAAAGTGGATCAGCAGCAGTTGTTGAAGTAGCGGGTGTTCCAGTACCATTGTTATTGTTTCTGTCTTCTTGAGCCCAAACATTATTACCTCTGGTATAATTATAATCTGCAGTTCCTGTGCTGTGCCAATTTAGCGTGGTAGCGTTACCGGGAGCATTCGTCCATGGATTGGTTCTTGTTGCAGGAGTGCCACCAGTATGACTTGGACTTTCAGCAGGATAAGGCACAACTCGGTAAGTAGCGCTGTTAACTATTGAAGGATTTAAACTGTTTGCTTTGTTATTATTTGTGTTTAATGCATTTAAGTTAAATAAACCATTAGTTTTAATCGAAGTGCCACTGCTTTTCATTTCATTCTTTTTACCTGAATGATCCCAATTGCAATAAACAGTAAGATTGCTGACGTCAATGGTTTTCATATCCATTGCATTGATTCTCACTAACCAATAATCTGAACTATTATTAGGGATAATATATACCTGCCAGGCAAGTTCAACTTTCAAATTATTTTTGGTGGGCACCCACATTAATTCTGCAGTAATATTTTCTCTTGATATGTTCATGTTGTCATAAACAAATAAACGGCCATCATTTTTTGTTTCAAGTAAAATAGGACGTTTGCTAGAAGGTAGATTTCTGTCGGTTAAAGCTGCTCCAACAGCGACATCTGCCGTAATTAAAGGCACATTGTTTTTTACAGCACTTATTTTTTCTATGCTTTGAATTCTTCCTCCGGTGTGAGAAACAAGTTTGTCTCCATTAAAAGCCAATACTTCTATTTGATTGTAAACTGGCAATCCAAGGTAGGTTTGTTGTAAATAAACCAATTGGAGTCCTGAAGCAGCATCTTTGTAAGAATTGCTTACTAAAGTTTGTTTCAATGCAGCATCAGACAAACCGATTGCAGATTTGTTTTTTTCAACAAGTAGCATTGCTTTTTTGAAATCTTGATTTTGTGCGTGTAAAACAGCAAATGAAATCATTAAGATAGAGAGTAGTAAATATTTTTTCATCAGATGAAATGAAGTTTTAAATAGATGTTGTCTATTAAAATGGTTATTGAATAATATACCCATTAGCCTTGGAATTGCTAGTGGATTTTGCGTGCGTAAATTACGGCTAAATTATCAGATTGAAGAGTCTGTAGAGTTAAAAAAAGATGCTTTACATCAAAAAAATAAACAACAGAACCTTTTAAAAATAAAAATGCTGTCAAACAAGAAAATTAAAGTCTTGAATGACAGCATTTTTTGTGTTACAATATTATTCTTTCACGACCTTCTTTGTGGCTAATTTATTTCCGCTTCCATCAGAAAGTACCAGCATGTAGGTGCCTGATGATAACTTTTTAACCGCAACTTCCATCACATCAGAGCCTGAACTAAGTGTATATTCTTTATAATAAACTCTTGCTCCTTTTGCGTCAAACAAAGTAATCGCACGTTTTTGATTAACATTATTATTGAATTGCTGCACAATGAAAATTCCGTTATTTGGATTAGGATACACAAACAAATTGCTGGTGGCAGAGTCAGCTATAATCATTTGATTTGAAATGTTATCGCAGCCATTTAAATCTTTTGCCGTGTATGTGCCTTTGTTATCATAAGTAACATTGATAGAACGGCCATTTGAACCAGAAATGAGAATGCCATCTTTATACCAATTATAGTTGTTGCTTGCCGGAATAGAGGTAGCCGTCAAAGTGGTTTGCAATCCGGGCAATAAATTGTGATATGGAGAAGCAGTTACAGTTACTATTGGAGAAGCTAATACAGAAAGCAAAGCTGCACTAGTAATCACACCACAAGGCGTTGCAGTAACTACAATTCTATATCTATTGTTGTTCATCGAAGTGGTTATGTTATTTAAACCAAGTGTTGCAGAAGTAGCTCCTGTGATATTGGTATAGGTTACACCTCCATCTGTACTCACTTGCCATTGATAACTAACATTGTTACCTGTAACATCCGCCGTGAAACTTGCATCTGCACCTGCACATCCACTGAAGTTTTGTGGAGCTGCAATAACTGATGCTTCAGGTAATACCGTTAGTGTGGCTGTTGAAGAAGAACTGCCTGTTGCAGAACAACTGCTGCTTACTATAACATGGTATTGGTTATTGTTCATGTTTGAAGTTATACCCGTAAGAGATAGTGTGCTACTTGTTGCTCCACTGATATTATTGAATGTAACGCCACCATCAGTACTTACTTGCCATTGATAACTAAGTCCTGGGCCACTTGCTGTTATCGTGTAATCAACACTGTTACCGGGACATCCACTTGCATTTACAGGTTGACTTATAATTGATGCTTGGTTGTTAACGAATAACGTAGCACTAGAAGATGACAAAGAAGGAGTACAATCACCCGAAATATTTACACGATATTGATTGTTGTTCATGTCTATCGTTACATTATTCAATTGAAGTGTTGCATTTACTTCACCGGAAATATTTGTAAATGTTATACCGCCATCCGTGCTCACTTGCCATTGGTATGCAAGATTACTTCCAGAAACTGTGGCACTAAAGCTTGCATTATTTCCTACACAAGATGTAATGTTAGTTGGTTGAGACGTAACCGCAGCTTGAGCATTTACGTTAAGCGTAGCTGCATCAGATTGTAAAGATGTAGATGCACAACCAGCAACAACAAGTCTGTATTTATTTCCACTCATACTTAAAGTAACACCACTAAGGTTTAAGGTGTTTGTGGTAGCACCTGCAATATTTGAATAGGTAACACCGCCGTCAGAACTTACTTGCCATTGATAACCTGAACCTGTTGCAGTAGCTGTGAATGTTGCATTAACACCTTCGCAAACTGTTGTTGAAACAGGCTGAGCTATAACAACAGCGTTGCCTGATACCGTTAGTATGGCTGAATTTGAAGTAGCAGAAGAAGGACAACTATTGCTAACAATTGCCCTGTATCTGTTATTGTTCATACTGGTAGAAACATTTGTCAGACTTAGAGTGCTTCCTATGGCGCCTGAAATATCTGTATAACTAAGACCTCCGTCGGTGCTAATCTGCCACTGATAGGTAACGTTAGTGCCCGTTGCGCCGATTGAAAAATTAATATTACTTCCTGAACAAGCGTCAACATTTGCAGGCTGACTGCTTACAGTAGCTAAATTGTTTACTGTCAACACTGCTGCATTTGAATTCAATCCTGTTGCACTGCAACTGAACAAAACAGCACGATAACGGTTGTTGTTCATCGTGGCATTGACATTGCTCAACGAAAGAGTAGCTGAGGTAGCACCAGAGATATCAGAATAAGTAACACCACCATCAGTGCTGACTTGCCATTGATAGGTGATATTGGTTCCTGTAGCAGTAACACTGAAACTTACATTGGAACCTTCGCAAACCGCATTGCTACTTGGTTGTGAAGTAAGGCTTGCAGGATCGCTGACAATTAATGTACCTGCATCAGACAATACACTTGAAGAGCAACTGTTACTGATTAATACCCTGTATTTATTGTTATTCATTGAAGAACTCACTGTGCTTAATACAAGAGTTGAAGCAGTGGCGTTTGAAATATTATTATAAGTAACACCACCATCAGTACTCACCTGCCATTGATAGGTAAGGGAGCTTCCACTTGCCCCTACTGTGAATGTGGCACTGCCTCCTGTACAGGCTGGCGTGTTGGATGGTTGTGAAGAAATGCTTGCCAAATTGCTCACAGTAAGCGCTACAGCATCTGAATTCAATGCCGTAGGATTACACCCCGTTATCACTACACGATATTTATTTCCGTTTTGAGAAGCAGTAACACTACTTATAGAATAGGTTGAACTTGTCGCACCTGTGATGTTTGTAAATGTAACACCACCATCTGTACTCACCTGCCACTGATAGGTGATATTTGTACCTGTTGCAGTTGCAGTGAAACTTGCATTGGCGCCAACACATGCTGTTTGAGCAACAGGCTGTGCGTTTATGCTTGCTGGTAAGTTAGTCGTAAGTGTTACTCCTGTAGATGTAACAGAAGATGGACAAGCATTGCTAATCAATACTCTGTACTTATTATTATTCATTGACGCTGTAACTGCAGGAAGGGTAAGTGTGGCGCTTGTTGCTCCTGCAATATTTATGTAAGTTAAACCGCCATCTGTACTGACCTGCCATTGGTAAGCAGGTGTTGTTCCGTCTGCAGTTACACTAAATACAGCATCGCTACCAACACAAGCTGTAACATTAGCCGGTTGTGCATTTACAGCAACACTGTTACAAACTGTCGTTTGAACAATTCGTGTGATAGTGTCGCTATAGCTGATTCTTGTTCCTGTGCTATTGAATAAACTTGCTCTGATATTCACTACAGGACTGCGTTCTACAACGATGTCATCTACATACCAGCCGGTACCACTGATTGTAGCATTTGAGCCAAATCTGAAACGTAATTTTACATTTTGTCCGGCATAACTACTAAGGTTAACCGAAGCCTTTTTAAATCCGTTTGAATTTCCTGACCATGCTTTTCTTGTTGCTAATGGACCTGAACCTGTTGCAATAGTAGCATTGTAATATCCTGCAGTAATCTTGTTAGACAAATCACTCCAAGTTGTTCCATTATCAGTGCTTATTTCCACTACACCACCATCGAATCCAGCTTGTGAATTATACCAATGTGAGAATTTAAATGCTGACGTTCCTGTTCCTAATGCCAATGCAGCTGTTTCTAATTTTTGATCTGAAGTCGCTGCTGCGTCTGGCGTAAACAGCGAGTTTGGCGCACTCTGGCTTTGTGTTGTTGAAACAGACCATGTATTAGATGTTGTAGAAGAAGCAGTTAATGTAGATGGTAATGTTGTACTTGTTACGCTTTCATTCAATAAATTTTGAGGAGCAAAATAACTTCCTGAATTCGCAGAAACAACAAATGAAAATGCCTGTGTTTGTCCTGTTGTAAAATTTACAGGAAAACTAACAACTCGTGTAGCTGCATCATAAGTTCCACCTGAAACATAAGTTACGTTTGCAGGTAAAGTGTCTCTTAAAATATAATTGGTAACGGGGCTACAACTATTAACTACTGAAGTGTAGGTAACCGTTTGTCCTTCTGCAACCGAATCTATATTTTGAGATTTTCTCATGGTAACATATGGCGTAAAATCAGCTACTTGATCTGTTACACTTCCTGAAGAACCTTGAGATGCATTAATGCCCATACCTCTTCTTCTGAAAGCCTCTCTGATTGAACAATTATAAGCACCGCCGTACAAAATCGAATCTGCTTTTAAGATGGCATTTCTTCCGTCGATAAAGCCAGGACTGCAAGGTTGCAATTTCATACCTTCCATCACCAGCTTCATGGCGATGCTATTACCTGCAGTTGTGCTGACATTGTATATATTAGGATTGATATTGCCTGTTTGTTGAATGATGTTCCAAGTCATATCCCATAAAGTAGCGCACCATATTTCACCTAAATCATGTATTTCTGTTGGAATGGTTGTGGCGTATACTAAGTTGTTTACGGTAAAATCTGTGCAATATCTCTGTGTACGAATTCCGGCTTGGCTTGGCGTTTGTCCGAACACGTAAGTACCCATTGATCTAGGATTGGTAAAACCTGTTGTCAGATTCGAATTTGCCCAATCTTGTGTCACCATCAACGCGAAATAATCGCTCCATCCTTCGCCCATTTGTTCTGCATTGCCCAAACAAGAAGTATTTGCAGGACCACCTGTAAGACGGTTGCTGATACCATGGGTGTATTCGTGACAGATAACACCATTGTCAACATCACCATCGATCGCTTGTCCGCTTGATAAAGTAACATTCAAATTGTTTGCGAGTTGATTTTTCAAGATTAATCCATCATCCATAGAAATCATCACAGCAGGAATGGTAATGGTATTATCAGTTCCGCCCATGATAATTGGGCTGCCGGCAACATTGTTAACCACGATAACAGCAATAGCACCTGCATTTTGTGCATTCAAAACTTTAACCGTGAAATTACAATTGGCCCTGTCTATCAATGCAATTTTTCCAGTAACTGAATTAACAGGGGCACCGGTACAAGCTTCGTGTAAAGTACCAGCAGCATTGTCGTTATAATATACTACTTGTCCTGTAACAGGACCCACGTTGATTAATTTATTTTCAGTACTGAAGCCACTTTCAACGGCTTGATAAGGACCAGCAATTGAAGATGGACTGTTTACATTAAAACCCGGAACAGCATTCCATAAATACATTTGCATTCTGCCACTACCACCATCTGCAGGTGCAGAGAAATTTGCGTTATTGGTTCCACTGCCATCTTGAGCATCAGCCAAAACGTAATCATTTCCACTACCGCCTCTTCCTTGGTTATTAGATTGGAAATTTCCTGCAGCTTCATCAAATCCATATAGATAGGTGATATCATGCATGATGTTATTCCAGTAAAATAAATTGGTAAGATTGAATTGCTGATTGGGGCTTGCAGCAGTAGTATTTGTTGGTGCTACTGTGAAATTTGGTGTAAAATCAAAACTTAAAGGATCCGATGGTGAAGTAGAAGTTGCTAAAACGCCTGTACCATTATTTCCATTTACATCTTCCTGTGCTAACACATTATTTCCTCTTGTTGTGATATAATCTACAGTACCTGTGCTGTGCCAATTCAGACTTGTTGCATTACCACTTGCTGACGTCCATGGGTTGTTTACCAATGCTAGATCGGAAGAGCACACGTCTGAACTCCAGTCACCGATGTTTATCTCGT
>CALCNY010000357.1 GCA_937897585.1 uncultured Chitinophagaceae bacterium
CGCCTTTTTTTACTAAAAAAATGGTAATTTTATTTCCCAATCAAATAATCCATTAATAGGATGTATTGATTTTGTATTCATTGCAAACAAAGAAAAGCTTAACTCATTTGAGGACCAGTAAATACATAAATTATTTATGTGTCTTTAGGATTATACCTAAGAGATGTGTTATTTTAATATCAGCTATTTTCTTTTCATTTTTTTTATCTTCAATTGCTTTTGCACAAGGCCCAAACATTGTATATACACCATTATCAAATACTTGTGTTGAAGGGGCAAGAACAATTTCAGCAACTATTACAGACCCTGATGGTGTGCCAACTTCAGGTGCTGGATTACCGGTATTGTATTGGAAATTAAATACGAATGCTTATACTGCAGTAACTGGAGTTTTCAACACAGCTACATCACAATACGATTTTAATTTTGCTGCCGGAGCATATGCAGGTTCTGTTATTTATTATTATATCGTTGCACAAGATAATACTGGATTACTCACTAATGTAAGTTGCAATCCATCAGCAGGGGCTACAGGTTTTTCTGTTAACCCACCAGCAGTTGCAACTGTTCCTACAGCACCAAATTATTTTCAGGTGTTACCTACACTTTCAGGTTCATATCTTGTAGGAGTGGGACAAACATTTGCTACTTTAACAGATGCATTTGCCGCATACTCAAGTTCATGTTTAAGTGGTCCTGTTACATTTTTGCTGACCGATGCTACTTATGGTACAGGAGAATCGTTTCCTATATTCGTTTATAATCCCCAAGCAAGTGCAACAAATACTCTAACAATCAAACCTAACACATCAATTACATCCACCATTACTGGTAGTGCACCTGATGCTTTGTTTAAATTCAATGGAGCAGACTATGTTACATTTGATGGATCTAATGCAGGCAATACAACAAGAAGTTTAACCATACAAAATACAAACACAGGTTCTTTGTCTTCTGTTTTTTGGTTAGCGAGTTTTAATGCAACTGATGGATGTAATAATAATTCCATTAAAAATTGTAAAATTTACGGCAATGCACCCACTACAACTTTTGCTGGAATAGCCATGTCTAGTGGTGTTATCATTTCAGGTACTTCGGATGCACCTAATAATAATAATTCTTTCATTAACAACGACATCAATAATTCCTATTATGCTATTTATGTAAATGGTGCGATAGTAGGAGAGACGGGAAATATAATAAATGGTAATACTCTAGGTTCTTCGGTAGCAGGGAAAAAATCTGGTTATCGTTCATTGTTTTTATCGAATCAAATTAATTTCACAGTTAGTAAAAATGCTATTCCCGGAGTAGCCAGTACATTTTATTCAGGATCAGAGGCAGATGCAACTGCGGGCATTGTAATTGCCGGAGCGTCTACTGGTGGTGTGATTTCCGGAAACAGTATCAGTGATATCAGAAATACATCTATATTAGGTGCCGCTGTGTATGGTATATCCCTTCAAACAATTTCTAATAGTTCAGGGATAAGAATTTTCAACAACTTTATTCATACTGTTTTGGGAAATGGCAAGACTACCAATGTTTATGAAAATGGGATGGGAATTGCTGTGATTTCAGGTGGAGGTTATAACATTTATTACAACTCCATTTTATTAGGTACAAATCAAACAACTGCTGGTATTTCAGCTTGTTTATTTATTGGGCCTTCAACCTCAGGAACATGCGATATCAAAAATAATATTTTTTCTAACAGACAAACCACAGGTACTAGATATTCAGTTTATAATTCGTTAACAAGATCTGCATTCAATACAATTAATTTCAATGATTATTTTTCAACAGGATATGTTGGATATTTATTGGATCCAGTGAGTAACTTGGCGGGTTGGCAAGCAGCTACTTTGTCAGATGGTAATTCGGTAGTAGTTGATCCGATATTTGTATTATCTACAGGAGCCATAACATCTATCAATTTACATCTTCAGCCTTCTTCAACGTTAAATGATCAGGGTACACCGATTTCAGGAATTACTACTGATTATGATGACAGTACGCGTTCTGTTACAACGCCTGATATTGGTGCTGACGAATTTACGCCACCTAATTGTATTAGTAATTTTGGAGGTACAGTTACTGCAATTTCTTCAACAATTGTATGTATTTCAGGTCAAGCAGTGTTAGCCTGTTCAGGATTTGATTATGGAGCAGGTATGAGTTATCAGTGGGAATCATCAACAGATAATTTTGTAACTGCAGGAGTGCCGGTTCCTGGTGAAACTAATCCCACAACAGCTAACCCGCCACCCATTTCGGTATCAACTTATTTTAGGTTGAGAGTGAAATGCGGAGCAGGCGGATTTGGATATTCTAATTCCATTTTAATTACCGTAAAAAATCCTCAAATAACTTCAACAACCCCTGCTTCAAGATGTGGAACGGGTTCACTAACGTTGTCGGCTACTTGTAATTCTAGTACAACAGTTCAGTGGTATGCCGATGCCACAGGAGGTGTTCCGTTAGCTACAGGGCTTACATACACTACACCAGTTTTAAGTGCCACTAAAACCTATTATGCTGAACCAGCTTACATAGGAAGTAGCGGAAGCTGCGGTCCAGTAAGTCCATCTGCAGTAGCAGGTACCATCAGTAATCAATTATCACCTTGGGATATAAATTTCGATGTATTGCAGGCAACCACGCTTGTGTCTGTTGATGTATTTCCCAATAATTCCGGTGATGCCTTTGGTATTTATTTATATAATTCCAGTAATACATTAATTGGTTCAACCACTTTTGTAACAAACGTATCTGGAGGCGCAACAGCACAAGTTGTACCGTTAAACATGTTCTTACTTCCTGGGAATGATTATTATTTAGATATTCATACTTCCGACCCGGCAAATCCAATGGGAACGGGCTTGACCAGAAATATTTCAGGTGCTAGTTATCCTTATTCTTCCTCTGATATTGTAATTAATGGAAATGGAAATTCCTCAGCTGGCACATGGCCTACTTATTATATGTGCTTGTATAACTGGAAATTTAATAATGGTTGTACTGTTAGCAGAGTTCCTGTTAATGCAACAATAGGTGCTCCTTCAGACTTTACATTAAATGGAACGACCAATGTATGTGCTGGAACCAGCACTACTTTAACGGCTTCAAGTACCAACACTTCATATACTTATTCTTGGTCTCCATTGGCTACCACTGGTGCATCAGTTACCGTGTCTCCAACCGCAGACACAAGATATACCGTAACTGCTAATGATGGAACTTGTACCAATGTTAAAACAATAGATGTTACTGTAAGTGAAGCACCAACTGCAGTAAGCATAACCAATAACGCTCCGGTTCCGTTTTGCAATGGTAGCGCTGTTACATTGTCTGCCACTGGTGGTACGATACCTTCATTGATAACCATACTCAATGAAAAATTTGAGGGTAACGGCTTGCCATTAGGTTGGGATACATTAAATCAATTTCCATCATCAGCCACTACTATATTAGGTAAGTGGACGCAAAGAACTAGTGTATTTTCACATAGTGCCTCGGGTTTTAAAAGTAATGACAGTTCCAAGTTTTATATGACATGGAGTGATGGAATACCATCAATGAACTCTAGCATTAGAACACCTCGTCTCGACTTTACCGGTTATGATTCTGTATGGTTGAGTTTTTGGATGCACTATAGTTTTTTCGCAACCAATGATTCAATAAATGTAGAATACTTTAGAAGTGGTACCGGAATAACCTCTACATCTGGAACTGGTACTGGCGGGGTAGGTTGGACAACTTTATACAAAGCTGGTCCGTCTACATCACCAATGCCATCTGGACCAACAGCAATCGGTTCAACAATTGGATCAAATCAAAATTTCGCATTAAAAACAATTGATCTTACACCCATTTTAAATCGATTGGCCACTCGAGATACTTTTTATATAAGATTTAGATATGTGGGTACTCAAGATTTTTGGTGGGCAATTGATAATGTTAAATTGGTTGGTAAAGGTGGAGCTCCTATAACTTGGACACCCATAACAGGACTCTATGACAATGTTGCTTGTACGAATCCTTATAACCCTGCTGTTTATAATACAACAGTTTACACCAAACCTACATCATCAGTAACCTACACAGCTATTTCCGGTACTCCAAATGGATGTTCAAAAAGCGCATCTGTAACATTAAATCCAAGACCAGTAGTGTCTTCAGTTATGACCGGAAATACAACAGTTTGTCCAAACTCAACTGCTAGCATTTCTATTGCATTAACAGGAGTTGGCCCCTGGAAATTCTATGTGAAAAATGTAACAACCAATGTACAATCAGCGTTAATAACCGCTAATACTAGTCCGTATGTGTATGTAACTCCACCAATAACGGGCACATCTGTATTCAAAGTGTTTACTTTAAAGGATTCCAATAATTTGGGATGTCTTGTTCCAGCGGCTACATTACTTTTAGATTCTGTAAAAGTTACAGTTGGAGCTCTCAAGGCTTCTATTTCAGGTACTAGCTCAATATGTAGAGGCGCATCTGCGAGTTTATCTGTGCAACTTACAGGTACACCACCCTGGAGGCTTCAGTATCTGAATGGAGCAACACCTGTTGTTGTAACTGGTATCACCGCAACTCCTTACACACTTGTAGTCAGTCCCACTGCTTCCACTACTTATGTACTTGATTCACTTAGGGATGGCAGCAGCAATGGTGGGTGTGCAGCATTGAGAGATAGTCTTAGCGGTGCAGCCGTTGTAACAATCAACCCAACTGGTACAGCAGCCATTAGCGGCAATTCAACTATTTGTGCTGGTTCGAGTGCCACAATTACGACATCACTGACTGGTACACCGCCTTGGAACTTTACTTACACAAATGGAACCACTCCTGTTAATGTAACGGGGGTAACTACCTCGCCATACACATTTACAGTAACACCGTCTACCGCTTCTACTTACTCAATTAGTGCTATGACTGACGGCAACGGTTGTACGACGCCTGCATCTGGCCTTTCAGGTTCGGCAGCCGTTAGTTTTGGTTCTTCTATTACTGGCGCACTTTCAGGAACAGCAAGCATTTGTGAAAACGGTAGCACAAATTTATCAGTTGCATTAACAGGTACTGCTCCTTGGACTATTACTTACAAAGCCAATGGCGCCAATCCGGTAACTATCAATAATATCAATTCTTCACCTTACAGTATTTTGGTGAGTCCTGTTGGAAATACAACTTATACTTTGACTGCTGTAACTGACGGTAATGGATGTACGGCAAATACTTCAAATTTAAGTTCTAATGCAATTATAACAGTAACTACTTCTACTACAACCACATGGACAGGTATATCATCCAACTGGTTTGATGGGAATAACTGGTGTGGAGGCGTTCCAACTAGTGTTAAAGATGTGGTCATTCCTTCGGGCAGGCCATTCAATCCTGTTATCTCAGGAGCTCAGTCTGCATTAACAAGAGATATTACCATAAACAGTGGAGCCTCTATTACCATATCTAATGATGGAACTTTTTCAGTTAGCGGTAATACAATAAACAATGGCACTATTATAAACAATGGTGTATACAAAATAAATGGGACAACTGATCAGGGCTTCCCTGGAGGTACAACCGGTGACGTTTCAAAAATGAATATCCTGGAAATTAATAAAGCATCTGGTGTAGTCAATTTTAATAAAAAATTCGCCATCACAGATACAGGAGTATTGCGCATTGCAAAGGCGACAACAATTAACCTCAGCGATACCATTACTATGAAATCTACAATTGTTGGAACAACAAGAATTGATTCCATTTCAAGTACGGCTGTTATAAATTATATTGGAGCAGGTTGTTTTACTATTGAACGATTTATTCCAAGTGGTGTCAATCATGGTAAATCATGGCAATTGTTATCAACGCCAACTTTTGGACAAACTATTAAACAAGCTTGGCAGGAAGGAGCAACTTCAGTTTCTAGCAATCCTAAACCTGGTTATGGTACCACTATTACCAGTAATTTAACTGGCGCGACTACATCTTTAGGTTTTGATTTCTTGACACCTTCTGGTGGTACAATGAAAGTGTATGATTATGTGACTAATACTTATATCGGCGTACCAAACACCTCTAGTGCTATATCCAATCCAAAAGGTTATATGTTTTTTGTAAGGGGAGACAGAAGTATTTTGACCAGCGCTGCTACAGCAGTTCCTGTAACATTGAGAACTACGGGAAAAATTTATTATGGCTCAGGACCTGATTCTGCATTATCATTAGCTGTTCCTGCTGGTAAATTTCAAAGTGCAGGTAATCCATATGCATCACCTATAGATTTTCAACAAGTATTAACTACATCTTCAGGACTAAATCCAACATTTTATGTTTGGGATCCTGCACTGCAAAGCGGGAATGGATTAGGCGCATTTCAAACCATCTCCAGCTTTAATTTGTGGAAACCGATACCAGGTGGAACCATCAATTATGATTCAGCATTAGTCTACTCAAAAATACAATCTGGTCAAGGCTTCTTTGTTTACTCGGGCTTTGGTGGTCAATTGAAATTCGCAGAAAAAAATAAAGTAAATGGACAGCGCTCTGTTTTGAGAGCCAATAATGCTTCTTTGAAAATGCTAAAACTTCATTTACGCGACTCACAGTCTAGGGTACTCGACGGTAATATTGTTGCTTTTGATGAAAACTCACAGTATGGGGTAGACGAAAGTGATGCGTTAAAATTATTGAATTTCGGAGAGAATGCAGGAGTACTTAATCAAGGCAGACTATTGGCAATCGATGCCAGAAATGCCGTGAACGCAGACGATACCATTCAGTATAATATAACCAATCTAAGACAACAACATTATACATTGGCATTTGTTCCTACAAGTCTTGAAAATGCTGATTTGACAGCTTTTCTTGTAGATAAATATGCCGATGCTGAATGGCCAGTAAGTTTTACAGACACTACTATTTATCATTTCGACGTCGATAACCAGCTAGCCTCAAGACAAGCTGACCGGTTTTATATTGTGTTTAAAACACTAAGGCCATTGCCTGTATCGGTTACGGGTATACGCGCAAAAAGAGAAGATAAAAAAATAAAGGTAGAGTGGGACATATCCGGTGAAATCGCTATCAACAAATATGACATAGAAAAGTCTGCTGAGGGAATTCACTTTAGTAAAATAAGCACTCAAACTCCAATTGGAAATGATGGACGAAATTATAATTACCATTACTATGATGCGTCTCCTTTAACTGGATTTAATTTTTACAGAATTCACAGTGTGGGCAATTCAGGAGATGAAAAATATACTTCTATTGTAAAAGTTTGGTACGAAAACCAAAAGCCAACATTCGTTATTTCTCCCAATCCGGTAATTGGTAATAAAGAGATCGGAAGAGCACACGTCTGAACTCCAGTCACCGATGTT
>CALCNY010000358.1 GCA_937897585.1 uncultured Chitinophagaceae bacterium
CCGAATATAGGGCCTATTATTAGCGCACCAGATCATCATCTGAATGTGCAAATCCAACAAGCACGTTCTGCACAAGAACAAGCCTTGGGATATTTACACGCCATACACGATGCAGATGGACCTATTGATAGTGCAGCAATATTACGTGCAATGGGAGACACAAATCCTCTTTTATTAAATCCCTGATCAAAAACCGTTACGTTATTTTGATACATATTTACAAAAGCGGGAAAAGTAAATCCAAAACTATTGCTTCCACTCACCCTGCTGCTTAATACTTCCAACTTGAATTTATTGGGTTGCTCTACAGCTAATTTAGAAACAGATTCAGATAAATATATGATGCCTTTATCGCTAGAATCTACGCCCATGGTTTGGCGATCTTCCTCATCAACTTTTTGTCCCATGACTCTTTTAGGCAAGTTTCTGAGCTTAATCATATCCTTACCATATAAATCGCAACTAAAACCATTTACCTGACTGTTATAATAATTTCTTTTTTTAATGGCTTGGCGTATGATTTCATAGGCAGGATTTTCACCTTTATTGTCTACCACAAATTCTTTTAGAGAGAGATATTGCACTTTTAAAATAAAATCAAGTTGTTGTGTGTCATTTGAAACTGAAATCGTTTTTTCAACTGCCTCATAACCTATATGCTGGCAAACAATTGTGTAAGTTCCAGACTTTAATTGAAATGAATATTGTGCTTTGTTATTTGCAGTTACACCTGAGGATGTACCCTTTACCGTTATGGTTGAAAAAGGAAGCAGATTCCCTTTCTCGTCATATACAGTGCCCCATAATTTTTGAGCATGTAGTAAAACTCCTGTAGAAAAGAATAAGGAGAAAATCAGAATAATTCTTAAATGACGCATGTATTTTAATTAAGATTTGCCTCTAAGCAATGAGCCGGATAAAGCAGCGAATCCGCCAACCAATCCGCCAATTAAAGCAGTAAGTAAAACAAGTAAAAAAGGACTTGACATATTTAAAATCAACATAGAAACCTTCCCTGCTAAAATATGACTGTTCTTAAAACTCAGCCAAAAACATATACCAAACCAAAGTATAAATAATGCGAAAAAACCTTTCAAAAAAGCAAGCCCATATCTTGCAGGAAATATAAATGAAACAACAAATGATACTACTGCAATACTCCACCAAGGAAAATAAAGACAAGATGCAAAGCTCAGCAACATCATCAATAACATTGAAATAATAAATCTCATAAGTTTTTTTTAAAGTCAAAATGAAAAAATTAAAAGTAAAAAATGATGCGTTTCATTTTTAACTTTTGAATTTTTACTTTTTAATTTGTTTTAAAATAATACGTTAAACAGAAAATAATAATGCTTTCTAAAATAAAACTTCATGAATATTTTTAAATCAATCGTAATAATTAAAACGCATAGTCCACTTAATTCTTCTGTCTTTTTGCTCATCGCGTTTCATCAACCAAAGTTGATAATAATTTCCTGCTACCCAATTATCAATCCCATCATCATAAAATCTGCTACCAGGATTACCTGATTGTCCACCTGGATAAATACCATATGCATCTGTAACGGCGGTTAGTCCAACAATCATTCTCCAACTTGGTCCATGAGTTTCTGTTGTGGCATTAATAATATTGGTTCCACCTCCAATTGGCAAATGCGATCTACTCATCGAAGGCAACTTCAATAAATAATCAATATGTGTATCCTTATATTTCCACCACTCTAATTTTTTCTCTGTTTCTAACTGGCCTAAAATCAAAACAGATTTTTTGAAAGCGGCTGTAGCAATTTCGGGAAGTGTTTCTTTCCAAGGCGTATTAATGTTGTCGTAAAATTTGTAGGCACTGTCTTTAAGCAAATTCTCCATTAATGTGCTTTCAAAAGGACGTGATGCATTTACAGGCGCCTTCGTGTACTCGTCATTGTAAGTAGTGTCATAAAATGATTGCCAAAGAATATCAAAAACAGTAGCCCCTTTTTCATTTACATCATTCTTACAATTCCATTCTTTTAGAATTTGATAAAACCTTTTTTCCTGGCTATTCAATTTTTGAAATTGAATATTTTTCATGAAAGCAGGAATGGTATTAGCCGCAAAAATATTGTAGTTATCTGTTTGCATCGCCATCATATCACGAACGGTGATTTGCTGCATGGCAGTTAGCTTCTTATTGATGTATAACCCTCTTGAAGAAGGATACTCTCTTCCTAAATAATACTCATAAGAAGTATCGACAGGTCGTTGATTGGCACTACTTACAAAACCTCTGGCCGGATTGTATTGATATGGCATTTCATCCTCAGGGATCATTCCCTGCCATAAATAACTGCTGTCTACTCCCGGCATTATGAAATCTCCTTGCCCTTTCCATTTTGCAGGAAACCTTCCTGCAGTTCTCATAGCAATATCTCCATTTTTGCAAGCGAAAACACAATTCTGTCCGGGATTTTTTAGATAAGTAACTGCAGTTAAATAGTCGTTGTAATTTTTCGCCCTATCCAGCAAATAAAAGAATTTGAATTCATTGCTGGTATCATGAGCTGTCCACCTTACTGCATAGGCCTTCTCTGATTTCGATCTGCCTGAAAAAGAAGCATCATACATGACGGGCCCAAACTTCGTGTATGCGACAGTGTCATATACATCTGGCTTACCCGCTACTTTTATACATTCTATTCTTTTGTTGGTTGTAACCCATGCGCTATCAAACCAGTACTCTGATTTAGTTTCGTCTTTAAATTTAATTTCATAATAATCTCTTACATCACGACCACCGTTGGTAAAGCCAAATGCACAACTGTCATTGAATCCAATGATCACGCCAGGCGCACCGGGAAAACTCACCCCATAAGCATTATAACCCGGAACTGATATTTGAATTTCAAACCAAAGCGAAGGTAAATTCAATCCTAAATGTGGATCGTTACAAAGTATTGGGGCACCTGTTTTTGTTTTGGCACCGCTAACAGCCCAGTTGTTACTGCCATTTGCCGGATTGGGTTTATTAATTTCTTGAGGAATTGAAGTGGTATCCTTTTTAAAATCAAAATATACAGAATCAACATACATAGGTGCCGTAGGATGAATTTTCACAGCAATGTACGCAGAGTCTTTTGGAATAATGGGACTTGTTGAATCCTGAAA
Organism: uncultured Chitinophagaceae bacterium; assembly: GCA_937897585.1. Lineage (GTDB taxonomy): Bacteria > Bacteroidota > Bacteroidia > Chitinophagales > Chitinophagaceae > Ferruginibacter. Next base: position 3,148 of record CALCNY010000358.1, read on the forward strand.
AGCAGGGAATAATAAATCAAAATCTGTTTTATTGAAAAACGATTTTGCTGCTGTCATTTCAAAATCACGCTCATGTGCGGATAAATCATAAGACATGTATTTTAAAAACAAAGCCGATTTCAAATTGGTCCAATCTTCAGGAACCAAACCCAATAATTTATATTCCAAAGGCAAACTCGATGCAGTCAATGAATGAATGTATTCGTTTACACCAGCCGTATAAGCATCACAAACTGCTTTTGTCTGAGGATCTTTTTCTACCTCTACTAAAGTATTTTCTGCTGCATATACCATACCCATTCTTCTGAACTCTCGGTCATGGTTAATGGCGCGATCGCCAATCAGTTCACTTGCCCTGCCGGCTGCTGCATAAGCCTGCAATTCCATTTGCCACAATCTGAACTTGGCATGTAAAAATCCTTGAACGAAATAAGCGTCATTTTCATTATCAGCAAAAACGTGAGGCACCAATCTTTCATCAAAAAAAACTTCGGTTTTACCATGCAGTTTATTAAAATGAAAATCACCTGAAAAATCATGGTCAATCGCTTCCGCATTTTGCCATATTCCTTCTTGTGGCGACAAGAACTTACCCAATGGCAATTTCATCAAAGCGCGTGTATTTAAAATATAGCACAAACTTGCAGTAAACAAAGCCGTTATGAAGAAAAACAGATCGGAAGAG
>CALCNY010000359.1 GCA_937897585.1 uncultured Chitinophagaceae bacterium
CTACCGCTTTTGAGGAAACCTTAAGTAGCTATATATTGGCAAGAGGTATTGAAAGAACCATCACTCAGATTATTTTCAAATACATGGAGAAAATAGGTATTCTCTGGTTGACCAATCATATTAATCCCGCACAAGAACATCTGGTTACAAATATTATACGTCAGAAATTGATTGTAGGTATTGAAGGAATTTCCACTCCTTTAAAAGTCAATAAAACCATTCTATTATTTCTTCCGGAAGCAGAATATCATGAAATGGGTCTTTTATTCATGTATTATTTATTAAAAAGCAGAGGAATTGAAGTGATTTACCTCGGTTGTAACGTGCCTCTGGCAGATGTGGGTTATGTAGTAAAAGTAAAAAAACCTGATTTCTTGTATTGCCACGTTACTCGTCCTGGACTCAACTTCAACTTCGATAAATTCTTAGCTAACATTTCCAAAAATTTGGCTGATACTCCTTGTATCATTTCAGGTTTGCTTACCCAGAACTATGAAAAAAAGATACAATCACCGGTTATTTTTAAAAGAAGCTTTACAGAAGTGATGGACTTCATCTCTAATTTGTAGAATTATTTTTTTAAAAAATTAAACAAAATATTTCAAAGTTTCATTCTTTACGTTTAACTTCGCATTCTCAAAAGTTAAACAAAATGTCTACCAAAGAATTTGAAAACCTAGTTGTAAGCAACGTTGATTTCTTGAAACCATTTGCTTTTACATTAACCAGAGACAATGAATCTGCAAAAGATCTCACTCAGGAAACTTTATACAGAGCCTTGGCCAATAAAGAGAAATATAGTGTAGGCACTAATGTTAAAGCATGGATGTATACGATCATGCGTAATATTTTTATCAATAATTACCGCAGAAAAAGTCGTCAGAACACCATCTTCGACAACACACCCAATGACTTTTTAATAGACCATAATCAATCTGCAGTTTCTAATCTTGCTGAATCTAAAATCAAGCTAAAAGAAATAGAGGCTGCTGTTGAACGTTTGCCTGAAATTTTTAAACACCCATTTATCCTCTATTTTGAAGGGTACAAATACAACGAAATTTCAGATTACCTGAGCGAGCCTTTGGGAACTATTAAAAGCAGAATTCACTTCGCCAGAAAATTGTTGAAAGCTGAAATCGCGAGATATTAATTTTCTTAAACAAAAGTATAATAGTCTATCTTTCCAGCGTGAAAAAAGCAATTGTTATAGGTTCAGGATTTGCAGGAATGTCTGCGGCCTCTTTCATGGCGAAAGCCGGTTGGCAAGTCACTGTTCTTGAAAAACATGTAATGCCCGGTGGCAGAGGCAGATTGTATAAAGAAGATGGCTTCACGTTTGATATGGGTCCCAGCTGGTACTGGATGCCCGATGTTTTTGAAAGATATTTTAATCAGTTTGGAAAAAAAGTTTCCGATTACTACGACCTCATTCGCCTCGATCCCTCATACAGGGTTTATTATCCTGATGCGCCGATAGATATTCCTGCTAATTATGATGAGCTTAAACAATTATTTGAAAGCATTGAAAAAGGCAGTGGCAAACAGTTAGATGCTTTTTTAAAAGAAGCACATTTTAAATACGAAATAGGCATCCACAAACTTGTTCATAAACCCGGACAAAACCTCACAGAATTTTTAGATCTTGATTTAGCCAAAGGCTTGCTTAAACTCGATGTGTTTACATCCATGAAAACACACGTCGGTAAGTTTTTTAAAAACAAAAAACTGGCACAATTGATGGAATTTCCGGTGTTGTTTTTGGGCGCATTGGCTTCAGATATTCCGGCATTGTATAGTCTGATGAATTATGCCGATATCAAACTCGGTACTTGGTATCCTGATGGCGGCATGTTTAATATCGGAGACTCCATGCATAAACTTGCAGTAGAATTGGGCGTGACGTTTCATTTCAATTGTAATGTCAACAAAATCAATGTTACTAACGGAGTCGCCACTTCAGTAACTGCAAAGCAAAACAATGAAGAGGTTATTTTTGAAGCAGATGTAGTTATTGGTGGCGCGGATTATCATTTCATTGAAACCAAATTACTGGAAGAAAAACACAGAACTTATTCTGAAAAATATTGGGATAAAAGAGTGATGGCACCTTCTTGTTTATTATATTACATAGGTTTAAATAAAAAACTGAGTGGCGTAACGCACCATTCATTGTTCTTTGATGTGGATTTCGACAAACATGGTGATGAGATTTATACAAATCCACAATGGCCGTCAGAACCTTTGTTTTATGTTAGTGTACCTTCAGTTACAGATAAAACAGTTGCGCCTTCAGGTTGTGAAAATTTATTTTTTCTGATACCAGTAGCAGCAGGTTTGAATGGAGATACTGAAGAAGTAAGAGACCATTATTTTAAAAAGGTTGTTGCACGTTACGAGAGTTTCATCGGACAATCCATTTCCGATTCCATTATCCATAAGAAAACATTTTCAGTATCCAATTTTAAAGAAGATTATAATGCTTTCAAGGGCAACGCCTATGGACTGGCCAATACATTGATGCAAACATCAATATTGAAGCCATCACTAAAAAGTAAGAAGGTGAGCAACTTGTTTTATACAGGTCAGTTGACAGTTCCGGGTCCGGGAGTTCCACCATCTTTGATTAGCGGCGAAGTGGTATCGAAAGAAATATTAAAAAGATTTAAATAATTGCTTTTATGATGCATTTGTTTCACGATGTTAGCAGTGAATGCAGCAAGATAACTACCGAAAGATATAGCACATCTTTTAGCAGTGCCATTCGCTTATTGCATAAAGATTTACGAACGCCTATTTATCATATCTATGGTTTTGTTCGCTTTGCGGATGAAATTGTAGATACTTTTCATGAGTATGATAAAGCCACTTTGTTAGCAGAATTTAAAAAAGAAACCTACGATGCATTCAAAAGAGGTATCAGTTTAAATCCGATTCTTAATAGTTTCCAGCAGGTAGTAAACCAATATAATATTGATCATGAATTGGTAGATGCGTTTTTCAAAAGCATGGAATTTGATTTGAGCAAGAATACTTATGATGAGGCTGGATATAAAGAATATATTTACGGAAGTGCAGAAGTTGTAGGCTTGATGTGTCTGTTTGTTTTTTGTGATGGCGATAAAGAAAAGTATCTGAAATTAAAACCCTATGCGATGGCGTTAGGTTCCGCATTTCAGAAAGTAAATTTTTTAAGAGATGTGAAAGCCGATTCTGAAAATCTGAAAAGAGTATATTTTCCGGGAGTAGATTTCAGAAATTTCACTGCTGCAATGAAAGCTGAAATAGAAGCTGATATTGATGCCGATTTCAAAAAATCTTTTGAAGGGATTTTAATGTTGCCGATGAAAGCGAGGTTTGGCGTGTATGTGGCCTACAAGTATTATCTTTCTTTGTTTAAAAAAATAAAACAATCTCAGCCAGCCATGTTGTTGGAAGACAGAATCAGGATTCCTAATTATTCTAAAGCAATGATTGTGATGAGAGCCGGATTGAGAAGTCAACTTAATATTTTATAATAAAAAAATTACCACACCGTGATGACAGAAGTTATTCTGGTAAATGAAAATGACGAGGCGGTTGGCACGATGGAAAAAATTGCAGCTCACCGAAAAGCTTTGTTGCACAGAGCTTTCAGCGTTTTTATTTTTAACAGAAAAGGAGAGATGCTGCTACAGCAACGCGCTTCTAATAAATATCACAGTCCAAATTTGTGGACGAACGCCTGTTGCAGTCACCCAATGCCAGGAGAAGAAACCATTGACGCAGCTCACAGAAGATTAATGGAAGAAATGGGATTTGATACCGAGCTTGAACATGCATTCAGTTTTATTTACCAAACACCTTTTGATAATGGATTGACAGAACACGAACTCGATCATGTTTTTATTGGCCGTTATGATGGAACAATAAATCCTGATGAAACAGAGGTTCGTGATTTTACTTTCATGAAAATGGAAGCCATCAAACAAAGCATGGACATTCACAATCACAAATACACTTCTTGGTTTACCATCGCCTTTCCGAAGTTAGAAGAACATATGGCATTGAAGAATGCTTAACTCTTATACATGTCGTCTACAAAAGCAATCATCATAGGAAGTGGAGTCGCAGGTATGGCATCGGCTATAAGGCTTGCTGTTGAAGGATTTGACGTTCATGTATATGAAGCCAATGATTATCCTGGAGGCAAATTGTCATCTTTCGAAAAAGATGGTTTTAGATTTGATGCAGGTCCTTCTCTTTTTACGCAACCACAAAACATAGAAGAATTATTTACACTCGCAGGAGAGCCAATCGAAAAATATTTTGATTATAAAGCAGTTGATGTTGTTTGTCATTATTTCTTTGAAAATGGCAAGCAATTAAAAACTTATGCTGATAAAAAATTACTCGCTCAAACTTTTGAAAAGGAATTAGGAGAGGATCCAAAAGCAGTTATTGATTATCTCAATGCAGCAGAAAAATTATACGATAATATCGGCACCATATTTTTAAATCATTCATTGCATCAATCAAAAACATGGTTGCATAAAAGAGTGATTAATGCTTTGAAGAATGTAAAATGGTCATATCTATTTGGCACTTTACATCAGCATAATAAAGCTAAATTTAAAACAGCAGAAGCCGTACAATTATTCAATCGATTTGCAACGTATAACGGCAGCAATCCTTATAAAGCACCGGGAATGTTGAGTTTGATTCCCCATCTCGAACAGAATCAAGGAACATTTTATCCGAAAGGAGGTATGATCAGCATTACCAATGCCTTGTATAATCTGGCGTTGAAGAAAGGAGTTCAATTTCATTTCAATAAAAAAGTGTCTTCAATCATTCATGAACAAAAAAAAGTAAAAGGGATTGTTGTTGACAATGAAAACATAGCTGCTGATATTGTAGTGAGTAACGGTGATGTGTATTACACGTATAAAAAATTACTGAATGAAAATGTAGTTGCGCATAAAATATCAAAGCTTGAAAGGAGCAGTAGTGCATTGATTTTTTATTGGGGTATACAAAAAGAATTTTCAGAACTGGGCTTGCATAATATTTTTTTCAGCAAAGATTATAAAAAAGAGTTCGACCATTTATTTGAAAAGAAAATGTTGATGGATGATCCAACTGTTTATATCAATATCACTTCAAAGATGGAAAATATTCATTCACCAGAAGGTGCTGAAAATTGGTTTGTGATGATTAATGCGCCAACCAACGAAGGACAGGATTGGAATGAGTTAGTGATTACCGCTAAGAAAAATATCATCAGTAAGCTCAATCGTTTACTTAATACAGATTTAGAAAAATATATCGTTTCAGAAACCATTATGGATCCTGTGGTGATTGAGCAAAAAACAGGAACTTATAAAGGTTCATTATATGGAACAAGCTCCAATTCTAAATTTGCAGCATTTTTCAGACCTGCGAATTTCAGTAAAGACATAAAAGGACTTTATTTTTGCGGTGGAACCGTTCATCCGGGAGGAGGCATTCCACTTTGTTTGAAAAGTGCATTGATAACAACAGATATCATTAAAACAGATTATGCAGCAAGAAGGAAATAAATTACTTTTTGGTTTGTCTAAATATCAATTAGCGACTGCTATTGCGGTGTTGTTTCATGCTATTGGATTAATAGGGATTTTATATTTCGACAAACAATTTTTCATCAACACCACGGCATTGAATTTGTTGTTGATGTTTGCTTTGATAATCTACACTCAAAAGAATAAAAACTTACATTTTTGGATTTTTGTTTTCATTGCAATTACAATTGGAATTGTTGTCGAATTAGTAGGAACACAAACTGCATTATTGTTCGGTAATTACGAGTACGGGAAGGTGTTAGGTCCTGCAATTAAAAATGTTCCTTGGGTTATTGGTATCAATTGGTTTATGATTATTTATTGTTGTGGTATCAGTATGAAAATGTTATTACAAAAGATTACAACGACAATTGATGCGGATGTAAATACACGAAGACCAATTTTAAAAACTTTGTCTGTAATTATTGATGGTGCTACATTAGCGATTGTGTTTGATTGGTTGATGGAGCCTGTAGCCATACAATTAGGCTATTGGAAATGGGCAGGTGATATCCCTGTTTTTAACTATGCTTGCTGGTTTTTAGTAAGTATGGTTTTATTGCTATTTTTTCATTTTTTGAAATTTGATAAGGAAAACAAATTCGCTGTAGATTTGTTATTGATACAGGCTATGTTTTTCTTGTTATTAAGAACATTTTTATGAACACATTTATTTTTATAGGCATTGTATTGCTCACATTTTTCTTGATGGAAGGGATAACCTGGTTAACACATAAATATGTGATGCATGGGTTTCTTTGGTATTTACATGAAGATCATCATCAACCCAGTCCAGGATTTTTTGAAAAGAATGATGCATTCTTTTTGATATTCGCAATACCGAGTTGGTTGTGCATTATGTTAGGTTTACAACATGGTGTGTATTGGGCGGCAGCCATAGGCTTTGGCATTGCGATGTATGGATTAGGGTATTTCATTGTACATGAAGTGATTATTCACCAGCGTTTCAAATGGTTTACCAGAAGCAATAATTCTTATGTAAGAACCATTCGCTGGGCACATAAAATGCATCACAAACATTTGGGTAAAGAAGATGGCGAAAGCTTTGGGATGTTGTTTGTTGCGAAGAAATATTGGGATAAGGTGAGGAGGGATAATGAAATAAAAAGTAAAAAGTAAAAAATCAAAAAAGCTAATGTTTAAAAGGTTTGGGAGGTTCAATAAGTTCAATGAGTTGAAATAACCTTTTGAACATATTGAACTAATTGAACATTTTGAACCAAAAAAACAAACATTTTTGAGTCCCCACTTTACATATCTCACCATCATGCTTTTGTCACTGGCCGGCCCTCTCGCATTGAGTTTCGATAAAAAGGTGGCTTTTTATAAAAAATGGAAACGCTTGTTCACAGCCATGATATTACCGGCTGTTTTTTATATAGTATGGGATATGGTTTTTACGAAACAAGGTGTTTGGAGTTTTAATGAAAATTATATTACTGGGATTAAGTTGTATAACCTTCCAATTGAGGAAGTGATGTTCTTTTTTGTTGTTCCTTATTGTTGTGTGTTTATTTATGAATGTGTAAAGTGTTATTTTACAAAGATTCAGCGAACAGCAAGTGGTAATGGGATTTTGAATTTTATAGGAATTGTTCTTTTGGTGATGGCGATGTTTAATCACGATAAAGCGTATACGTTTTTTACTTTCTTTTTCAATGGGATTTTTATTTTCATTTTGGCTTCTTCAAAAAAACGCTTTCAATCATTTAATACGAATGCATTTTTAGTTTCTTATCTGATTATTCTAATTCCGTTTTTAATCATCAATGGTTTGTTGACAGCCATTCCAGTGGTGTTGTATAATGATCATGAAAATTTAGCTACTCGCATTTATACGATACCGGTAGAGGATGTGTTTTATGGAATGTTGTTGGTGATGATGAATGTGGTGGGGTATGAAGCCCCCTTTAATTCCCCTCAAGGGGGAAGGGTGGATGCCACGGATTCATGAATTTAAATTCTCATAATTTAAAGCCTATAATTTACTTGTAGCCTACCGTTTCAACGGTGGGCGAGCATGATTATTTCTTTATGCAACGTCCCCTTAGTGAGAGATTGCTAAGAAAGTAGGTCACAGACCTTAACCTCTATTAGTCACCGGTCTGAGACCGGCGCCTAACCCCAACCGACCCATTTACATATCTCTGCGTAACCTCCCCATTCTCCCTTCTCTGCGGTAAACAAAAAACGCCCCCGAAATCTCAGAGGCGCTATTATTTTTTAGGATAAAATTTTCTTTGCTCCCCTCTCTATTAGAGAGGGGTTGGGGGTGAGGCTTATTAGCCTTTTAACCTTCCATTCCACACCTTCTTCCCCTGTATTCTTCTGCCCACATACATAATCAATACAAAGATGAAGAATAAAGGTCCGGTAAATCCAAACAATGCCACATATTTAGTGCCATAGAATTTTTCCATCGGTCTTCTCAATCTTTCAGAAATCACATACATACTTGGTACCATGATCAACGTTAAGAAGAATGCGAAAATCAAACCGAAGATAATCGTCCAGCTTAATGGTCCCCAGAACACTACGCTATCACCACCAAAGAAAATATGCGGATTCAAATGCTGAAATAATGAAACGAAATTGATATTGAAACCAACAGCCAATGGCAATAAACCCAATATCGTGGCAACGGCAGTAAGCATTACAGGAATAATACGAATCTTTCCTGCCATGATAGCTGCTTCTTTGGTACGCATGCCTCTTCCTCTTAATTCATCAGTAAATTCAATCAAGAGAATGCCATTCTTAATTACAATACCAGCCAAACCAATGATACCCACACCCAACATGATACTCGCTATCGTCATACCTGTAATCGCATAACCCAAAAACACGCCAATGATAGAGAAGAAGATTTCTGTCAATACAATAAAAGGTTTGCTTAATGAGTTGAATTGTAAAACAAGAATCAAGAAAATCAATCCCAATGCAATTAACAACGCCATGCCCAAGAAACTGTTTGTTTCAGCTTCCTGCTCACCTTGACCTGTTTGACGTATAGTAACATCAGCAGGAATCGGTACTAAAGTTTTGAATCTTTCAATTTTAGTAGCGAGTTCTTTATTGACTTTAGCTGTTAATGAAGGATCCAAAACATTCGACTGCAACTGAATGGTACGCTTTACATTTTTACGGGCAACTGCTCCTGATGTATTGGTGTAATCAACAGAGGCAATAGCGCTTACAGGAACAGATTTGATACGCATGGTATTCATATCCATAAAGGTGATGCGCATGTTCATCAAATCGGCGATATTGTTGCGTAACAAATCTGTATAACGCAATTGAATTTTATATTCGTCTTCACCATCTTTCAACTTGCTCACTTCTTTACCAAACACAGCAGTACGAATTTCCATTCCGATTTGGCCAGTGCTTAAACCTTCCATCATGGCTTTCTCACGGTCAACCTTAATCGTAATTTCAGGACTGTTCAAATCCACATCAGGCTTGATGCCTTCAACACCATCAACACGATTGGTATCTAAATAATTATTTAGTTGAGTCGCTACAGCAGCGATTTCTTCAAATTTATCACCTACGATTTCAATGTTAACCGGTGGATCTGTTGGAGGTCCTGCATCTTCTTGAGTCACTTCAATACTTACCCCAGGAATACCTTTCATCTGTGCTCTAATGGCATCTAAATATGGTTTTGATTTTTTACCGTTACGCTTTTCAAATTCAACAAAAGAAACTTGTATACGACCTAAATTGGGTTGCACACTTCTGTTATTGCTTCTTGGATTGTTGGCACTGTTTGCAACATTGGCAATCACACTTTCTACAATACTTCCTTCAGCACCTGGTTTGTCTTTATCCAGTACTTTGAAAACACGCTGTTCTAAAATATGTGTGATACTATCGGTAGCGGTTACACTAGTACCAGGAGGCATTTTCAAATACACATAAATAAACTTAGGATCACCGCTAGGGAAGAAGGTAGCTTTGTTTCCTCTTGCCATCAACAACACAATAGAAAGTGGAAATAATAAAAACAAACTTACCACAGCCCACACAGGTCTTTTGCCTTTCAACACCCAACGCAATAGTTTTTCATAACGGTTCATCAATCCTGGCAATACTTTCGTTTGGAAACTATGAATGATATCTCTGAAAATATATCTGTTCATAATAGCCAGCACCATCATAAACAATAAGAAGTTGGCAAAACCATGAGAACCTAAAAGATGCAAGATGATACCTGAGATGATGGCTGTCCAGAACCACCATTTTTTAAACAATAATTTCTTCTCTTCTTCAAACTCTTTTCCTTCAGGCTTCATGAAACTTACTGCAAAAACCGGGTTGAAGATGAAGGCTACGATTAAAGAAGCAGCTAATGTCAAGATCAACATCGTAGGTAAGTAAATCATAAACTTACCGATAATGCCTTTCCAGAATAGTAAAGGAAAGAAAGGAGCTAATGTAGTTGCTGTTCCTGCCATCACCGGAATGAAAACCTCACCAGCGGCCTCTTTGGCGCTTTTGATTATTTTTACTTTTCCGTTGCTGTAGATACGATGTGTATTTTCAATAACCACAATGGCATCATCAACAATGATTCCCAAACCAAATAACAACGCAAACAGAACGATGAAATTTAAAGTAACTGTTGTACCTACAATACCATCTGCAATCGGCAAGAACATGAAGGCTACGAATACACTCAACGGTACACTTAATGCCACGAAAAATGCATTGGTAACTCCCATGAAGAACATCAATATCAACAACACCAACACAAACCCAATGATGATCGTGTTTACCAAGTCGTTGAAAGATGTTTCAGTAGCCACACTTTGATCACCTGTAATCACCACTTTCAAACTCGGAGGCAATTCTTTAGATTCTTTCATCTTGGCCACAATATCTTTCACTTTACCTGCCGCACTTATTAGATTTTCTCCTGCACGTTTTACAATGTTGATGGTTACTACATTTTTTCCATCCAAACGAGCATAACTTTCTTTTTGTTTGATGGTGTCTTTAAGTTCAGCAATATCTCTTAAATAAACAGTAGCTCCTTGTGCGCTGCTTCTTACAACAATATTTTGCAAATCAAGAACGCTGTTAAATTGACCTTTTACTTTCAACGTTCTTTTCATATCACCCACTTCAATCAATCCACCGGTGATGTCGTTGTTTTCGCGAGATATTGCATTTTCAATATCCATGAAACTTACACGTGCAGCTTGCATTTTGTAAGGATCAACATTCACTTGAATTTCTCTTTCAGGAGCACCTACAATTTCTGCTCTGGTGATTTCAGGAAGTTCTTCAAACTTGTCTTGTAACTTATCTGCAAATTGTTTCAGCTTCACACCATCATAATCTCCACTCACATTTACAAACATGATGGGCATTTCACTGAAAGCGAATTCCTGCACATTTGGTTGTTGGGTAAGATTATTAGGAAGGTCTGATTGCGCTTTATCCAAAGCATCTTTCACTTTTTGCTTCGCCAATTCAGTTTTTACATCAGTATCAAATTCTACAATGATTAACGAATAATCAGTTTGAGAAGTACTGGTAATTTTTTTTACTTTCGCTCCACTGATGCCTTTCAACTGCTTTTCAATTGGGCGTGTAACGAGGTTTTCAATGTCTTTGGGAGAGTTACCTACGTATACTGTTGTTACACTGATTGTAGGTACAACAATATCCGGAAACTGCTCCTTCGGCATGGTGTTGAATTTGTACAAACCAAATGCAGAGATGAGCATGGCAATGATATAAACCGCCGTTCTATTGTCAACTGCCCAACTCGTTGGTTTAAATTCTTTGAAAGTATCTTTTATTTTTTCGGAAAAATTCATAATTATTTATTTTGGTTTTTAACCATTAAACAGGAGTAGAAAATTAATTAACGGTAGTGGTTACCAGCTGACCTTCATATAAATTCTGATAGCCTGAAGTAATTAATTGTTCGCCACCTGTAAGACCTGATTTTATCTCTACAATATCACCATACACTTCACCTAACACAATTGTTTTTCTGGTGGCAATTACTTTTCCATCAGCCGTTTTTTCCATTACATAAACATATTTGTTTTGCTCATCACTTTGTACGGTATTAACAGGAATGACAACTGCTTTTGCTGCAGTGTAATCCAATAATTTCATTACCACAGATTGGTTCGGTTTCAATACGCCATCAGCTGGAATTTTTGCTTCTACAGTGAATCCACGTTGTGTGTTTTCAATGGTTTGGCCAATCAATGAAATTGTTGAATTGATTGTTTTATTAGCCTCTGGAATTGAAACTACAACAGGAGTGCCTTTGTGAATTTTAGTTAAATAATTTTCAGGTACACTTGACATTACTTTCAAACTGCTCGTGTTTACGATTTTGATTTGACCCATACCACCAAATAACTCACCTACTTTAATCATCACTGTTTCTGCAATACCGTCAACATCACTTCTTACTTCAGCTGTATTTAATTGTTCAGCACCTACTTTCACTTGTTCTTCAGCAGATTTCAATTGATTTTCTAAAGTAGCCACATTTGTTTTAGCACTGATCAATTGCACTTCTGTTCCAATGCCTTTTTCCCACAAATTATTTTGACGGTCGTAAATGTTTTTTGCATAAGCCAACTGAGTCTTTAGACCTTCCAATTGTTGCTTTGCGGCTACATAAGATTGTTTCATGATGGCGTCATCAAGACGTAATAACAGTTGTCCTTTTCTTACAGCATCGCCTTCTTTTACAAAGATTTGCTTTACCTGACCGCCCATACCACGAGGAGTGATGTATGAAATATTTTCTGCGTCTACTCTTCCGCGTAAGTCGATGTAGTGATTGAATTGTTGAATGCCAACTGCAGCAACAGCAATTAATTTAGCTTTTGAATCTGAAGTAACTCCAGAAGCTGCATTTAATTTTTCCTGAAGTTTTTTAATTTCAGTTTCAGTTTTAGTTTTTTCAGCTTCCAGTTTTTCCAATTTCGATTTGATGTCGGCTACAGAAGATTCTTCATTCTTTTTTGCATCATTACAGGAGAAAATCGCTAAGGATATGGTTAGTAAAGCGGTAAGTAAATTTATTTTTTTCATCTTTATTGTTTTAATATGCTGTATAAATTGTTATGGTTATAGATTAAGGTAGTTTGCCAATAGCTTTCAAGAAATCAATTTTAGCAACAATGGCATCGTACATGGCGCCATAATAATTGTTTTGGGCCACTTTTAATTCTGTTTGTGCGTTATAGATTTCGATGTTACTTCCCAATCCTTGTTCGTATTTAAGTTTGGTACTGTTGTAAACTTTCTCTGCTAAAGCAGTATTTTGTTTTTGTGTTTCAAGAGTTTTCAATGCAGTATTTATTTTAACACGAGAATTAGCAACTTCCATATCGATTGCATCTTGCAAACGAGTCATGTTGTTTTTTACTTTATACAACTCATATTTAGCTTTTTGAATTCTTGCATTTCTTTTATTAATAGAGCTATTAACCCAATATAATTAACACTTTGTTTTTCATTGCCATCTTTCTCTCCATTTACC
>CALCNY010000360.1 GCA_937897585.1 uncultured Chitinophagaceae bacterium
GGAAGTAGAGATTTTGATTTATCTGTGCAACAAAATCAAAACATCTGAACTCGCTTTGGATAAAAGTACCGTCATGAAAAATATGTATGCTTCGTTATTAAAGAAAATTCATAAAGCAATTTCAACTATGCACGAAGATTTACAATATGATTTTAATCGACAACTTCAAAAATTATAAGCAGCTTCAATCAATCTGAATTTTATTGACTGATTTGACTTACACCAATGATATATTTGTAAATTCGCAACGTACAAAACTCAATTATTTCTAAAGGTTAAACATGTCTAAAGCTGCTGTACTATCTATAAACGACTTCAAATCAGTATTTTTTATTGGGGTTGCCGGAACCGGAATGAGTGCCATTGCACAATATCTTTCAGGTATTGGCAAATTAGTTAGTGGAAGCGACCGATATTTCAAACCAGATGAGTTTAATGACACCAAATCAAAACTCGAAACTAGCGGTGTTCACTGTTTTTTACAAGATGGAAGCGGTATCTCAGAAAATACTGATTTGATTGTTGTGTCAACAGCTATTGAAGATTCAGTTCCTGAGGTGCAAAAGGCCAAATCTCTCGGCATTCCAATTTTAAAAAGAAGTGAAGTTTTGGCCATTATTGCTGCTAGTAAAAAAACAATTGCTGTTGGTGGTACTTCAGGCAAAAGCACCACAAGTGCGATGATTTTTGATATTTTGAAACATGCCGGGAAAAATCCCAGTATCATCAGTGGCGCAGGATTAGTAAGTATAATTAAAGAAGATAAAATTGGGAACGCTCATGTGGGAACAGGAGAATGGCTCATTATTGAAGCCGATGAAAGTGATGGTTCCATTGTTAAATATCATCCCGAAATTGGGTTGCTATTAAATATTGATAAAGATCATCAGGAAATTGACGAGCTGGTTTCCATTTTCAATACTTTTAAAACCAATACCAAAGAAGTTTTTATTGTAAATCAGTGCAACAAACTCACCGCTCCATTATCTTCTGATGCAAGTGTTGATTTTTCAACGAATGCTTCAATTCATGCAGGATTTATTGCAGAACAATTTCATCAAAAGGGATTGCAAATCAAATTCACTATCAAAGATCAAACATTTGAATTACAAACCGTAGGTAAGCATAATATGGAAAATGCTGTTGCCGCTGTGTCGGTAGCTTCTCAGTTGGGTATTGATTTGGAAACTTGCGCTTCCGCGTTAAAAAATTATGAAGGTATTTATCGCAGACATCAGTTGTTGGGTATAAAAAATGGTGTTTACGTGATTGATGATTATGCACACAATCCAGTGAAATGCGCTGCTTCAATAGAGGCTTGTCAGCATATTGCGCCTAAAGTTATTGCCTGGTTTCAGCCTCACGGTTATGGCCCCACGCGATTTTTAAAAAATGATTTTATTCATGAATTTGTAAACATATTGCGTCCTGAAGATGAATTGTGGATGAGTGAGATATTTTATGCCGGCGGTACCGCAACTAAGGATATATCTGCAAATGATTTAATTACGGAAATCTCTGCTGCAGGTAAAAATGCTTTTTTTATAGAAAACAGAAATGATTTTTTACAAGCAGTTCGCAGTCATTTAACCAATGATTGTGTGCTATTGCTGATGGGTGCCAGAGACCCGGGACTTGAAATTTTTAGTGCTTCATTATTTGAAAAATTATAAATGAATTTTAATCTGCTGAATGACCATCTTAATAAAAAATATCGCTGCCATATTCAATATACGAACAGAAAACAAACTGCTTCGTGGTAAAGATTTGGCAGTTTTACCAATGATTGAAAATGCATTTATGCTCATAGAGGATGACTGTATTGCTGATTTCGGTAGTATGGATGATATAAATTCAATTACATTTCCTGAAAATATTATTGATGCGACTGGACAATTTATTTTGCCAGCTTGGTGCGATAGCCACACGCATATTGTTTTTGCAGGAAGTAGAGAAAATGAATTTGTAGATAAAATCAATGGTTTGACTTATGCTGAAATTGCCGCTAAAGGTGGTGGCATTTTGAATTCTGCAAGAAAATTAAATGATGTAACAGAAGACCAATTATTTAATGAGGCATGGAAACGCCTAACAGAATTAGCGTCTTTAGGAACAGGCGCCATCGAAATCAAAAGCGGCTATGGATTAACGGTAGCTTCCGAATTGAAAATGCTTCGTGTTATTAAAAAATTAAAAGAAAAGTCTTCTTTACAGATTAAGTCTACATTTTTGGGCGCACACACATACCCGATAGCTTATAAAGAAAATCACGAAGAATATATTCATGAAATTATAAACGAAATGCTGCCTGTAATTGCAGGTGAAAAACTGGCTGATTATATCGATGTATTTTGTGAATCCGGTTTTTTCTCGCCTGAAGAAATGACAAAAATTTGCAACGCAGGAAAAGCATTGGGATTAAAACCAAAATTGCATATTAATCAGTTGAACAGCATCGGAGGTATGCAATCTGCAATAGCAATGAATGCCATTTCTGTCGATCATCTGGAAACCATGACAGAAAAAGACATTGTTGATTTAGCAGCATCTAATACAATTGGCACCTTATTGCCAACAGCAGCTTATTTTTTAAGAATGCCTTTTCAACCGGCAAGAAAATTGATTGATGCAGGATGTGCCATTGCTTTAGCCAGTGATTTCAATCCGGGTTCATCTCCAAGTGGTAATATGAATACAGTAGTTTCTATGAGTTGTATTCAAATGAAAATGTTACCTGAGGAAGCCATAAATGCTGCAACCATAAATGGGGCTTTTGCCATGGAAGTTGAACATGAAACTGGAAGCATCATGAAAGGCAAAAAAGCCAATTTGATTTTTACAAAACCTATTCCTTCCATCACGTACATGCCTTACGCGTTTGGCAGCAATCATATCGAAAAAGTGATGATTAATGGAATGATAATTTAATGATTGAAAATAAAAACTAAAAAATATGTTGCAGTTAATTGAATGTGTACCTAATTTTTCAGAAGGCAATGATTTGCATATCATCAAACAAATTACCGATGAGATTGAATCTGTTGAAGGTGTAAGATTATTAAACGTAGATCCGGGAAAAGCTACCAACAGAACCGTTGTAACCATGGTAGGTGAACCTAACGCCGTAATTGAAGCTGCATACAGAGCCATTAAAAAAGCTGGCGAATTGATTGATATGAGCAAGCACAAAGGAGAACATCCGCGTATGGGCGCAACAGATGTTTGTCCACTGATACCCATAGCAAACATTACTATGGAAGAAACTGCAGCCTATGCACAAGAACTTGCTAAAAGAGTAGGGGATGTATTGAACCTTCCTGTTTATTTATATGAAGCAGCTCAACCCAATAAAGACAGAAGTAATTTGTCGATTATCCGTGCTGGTGAGTACGAAGGTTTTGCTCAAAAAATATTATTACCTGAATGGAAGCCTGATTTTGGTCCTGCAGCTTTTGATACTAAAAGAGGCGCTACAGTAATTGGCGCCAGAGATTTCTTAGTGGCTTATAATATTAATTTGAATACAACATCAACAAGAAGAGCCAATGCCGTAGCTTTTGATATTCGTGAGGCTGGAAGAACAAAAAAAGTAAATGGCAAGGTTGTAAATGACGAAAATGGTAAACCAATAGTTATTCCTGGAAGTTTGAAATGTGTGAAAGCGATTGGCTGGTTTATTGAAGAATATGGCATTGCGCAAATTTCAATCAATCTTACAAACATTAATGTAACGCCTGTTCATATTGCATTTGATGAAGCTTGTAAAAAAGCTGATCAACGAGGGTTACGCGTAACCGGTAGTGAACTCGTGGGATTGATTCCATTAAAAGCGATGACAGATGCTGGTAAATATTTTCTTAAAAAACAAAATCGTTCTACAGGAGTTAGTGAAAAAGAGCTGATTAAAATTGCGATCAAATCTATGGGCTTAGATGAGTTGACTCCTTTCAAACCTGAAGAAAGAATTATTGAATACATGCTGGCTGAAAACAACAAAAAATTAGTTGGCATGACACTCACTGCATTTGCAGATGAAACCGCAAGTGAAAGTCCTGCTCCTGGAGGTGGTTCCATAGCCGCATATGTTGGCGCATTAGGAATTTCATTGGCTACGATGGTGGCTAATTTATCTTCACACAAACAAGGCTGGGATGAACGCTGGGAGGAATTTAGCGACTGGGCAGATAAAGGTCAACATATAAAAGATGAATTGCTTAAACTGGTTGATGAAGATACAAATGCATTCAATAAAATCATGTCGGCGTTTGGATTGCCAAAATCAAATGATGATGAAAAACGAATCAGAAAACAAGCGATTCAGGATGCCACAAAATATGCGATTGAAATTCCATTTAAAGTAATGAATTTGGCTTACAATAGTTTGGAAATCATAAAAGCCATGGCTGCTGAAGGCAATCCCAATTCTGTTTCAGATGCAGGTGTTGGTGCATTATGTGCAAGAGCTGCTGTAATGGGCGCTTTCATGAATGTAAGAATCAATGCGGCTGGATATGACGATAAAGTTTTCGTAAATAAAATCCTTACCAAAGGAAGTGAGATTGAAAACCTCACCATAATTGCAGAAGCAGAAATTCTGAAAATTGTGGATGCTAAAATTGGGAATTAATCACCAGAGGGTTGATAATTGAATTGAAGCTTCGCATTTTCATTTAAGTTCGCACTTGAATGCAATTCATATCTTTTTTTTCCTGCAGTAACAACAACTAATGCTGTATTGGGAGGAAAGGAGCCTAGATTCTCAGCAAACATAACCAATTCGTATATTTTATTGCTGTCAGAAACATCCAAGTCGATTTTGATAGGAATTGCGCTTAATTTCTGGTGACTTACTATGAGTTTGTTGTCAAAAAATATACTTACAGTATCATCATCTACAATACCATTGTCGTAAATTTTCAATTCGATTCTTGGTTTGTTTACGATAAGTTTGGATACAATATTGTTTTGTCTGTTATTCATTTCTTTAACCAAAGACAGGTCGCTTTCAATTGAGGTATCTACTTTTATTGGAGCTTTTACATCCGATAATGTGTCTTTTGAAATGGTTGCTGTTTCTGGATTTTTCTTGTTCGTTATTTCTATTTTTTTCTTTTTATCTGATAAGCTTTTTTCTTTTTGTATTTTATTTTCAAAAGGTGTTTGTTCATTTTGAAAACACACTGGTAATTTTCTGGCCAGTTTTTGTGGGGTATTAGAAATTTTCCTGATCCATAAATTCTCACCTGTTTCCATTCCAAAAAAATCAAGTGGTGAATTTGAAGTGGTAATATTGGCCATCATGATCTTCGAATTCACGTTGTCTGTTTTCCAAATTTTAATGGTCATCAATACATGTTCGCCACTATTTTCAATGAATTGAATGCCTTTCAAATACCAGATTTGCAGTGTTTTATCATACTGACCGGTGCAATAAGCCTTACAATAATTCTTTTTATTATCAATCACTACATCGAAAGTTTGACCACACAACTGGCTTCCTTGTTGTTTAACCGACAATTTG
>CALCNY010000361.1 GCA_937897585.1 uncultured Chitinophagaceae bacterium
GATCTACACAGGCGAAGACACTCTTTCCCTACACGACGCTCTTCCGATCTTGCTGGTTTTGTCTACTTCTTCATTTACTAAAGAAGCGAGTCTGTCGCTTTTTTCTTGATATCTTTTTGCATAAATCTGTGCAATGGCTCTTCCTTCTGGTGAGTTGAAATCAAAATTATTTAAAGTGGAGTCTGCACCTGATTCAATTTCAAATTCAGCTTCATTTTGACCTTCCTCTTTCATAATGGCTTTTAACTTGTCACTGGTTTTGTGAGCCGCGAATATCCATACACTGGTTCCGTTTCTTTCAAGAGGTAGTTTAAAATAATCATATACAGGTTCAACTGATGAGTAGGGCGTAGATATTTTTTTCTTCTTTTTGCCTTTTCCTTTGTATGTTATTTTATAGCGAGTAACAGTTCTGGTGCCAGTTTGTCTTCTGCCCGTTCTTAATGGTCCCGAGTCAGCGTGAATGCAAATGAAAAGATCTCCTTTATTGTTATTGGCGATATTGGCTTTTTCAATTGGACTTTGGTAAATGTCGGAAGTTCTTGTAGGAATGATGTTTAATTCTGGAAGTTGTTTTTTTAATTCATCCACTAATTTTAAGGAAATGGCAAGTGTCACATCTTTTTCATTGGATCTCAGTGAATGTTCGTACTGGCCAACAGCACCAAAGTCATCACCACCATGACCGGCATCTACAATAATGGTCTTTAGTTTTTTAGGTTGTTGTGCGAAATTGCTGAGTGGAGCGGATAAAATACAGCCGAAGCATATACAAATCAGTATTCTTTTCATATACATGTATGGCAATGGGTTTTATATAGAGGAATGAATTTGTAAAATATTCACAAACACATAATTTTAATATGGTTATTTTTGTTGCTCATTTATATGAAGCAACTGCACAAAGGTAAGGCAAAAAGTATATTATTGGGGCTACAGACATTTATACTTGTACTGTTTGCCTGTTCAATATATGCCAAAGAAAATAGGGCGATCTTTAAAGAGAATTCGGCTATTTTCAATACCATTTGCAAAAGCGAAAATAAAGTTTTTACTTCTCGGATTTCTTCTGAAAAAGTTAATTCTGATACCATTCCAGAGAAAATAAATGAAAAAGGAGTTGTAGTCAAAACAAATGATACTACTATTGTTGCCGCCAACGATACATTGCAATTCCGCAAATCTAAAGATAGTTTGACGGCCCCTGTTACCTATCACGCCGACGATTCCATGGTATTTGACATCCCTCAAAAGAAATTGTATTTATATGGGAAAACTTCAAAAGTAAATTACACAAACATTGATTTGTCGTCACCATTTATACAATTTGACCAACAGACGAACCTTGTGATGGCCCATTTGGAAAAAGATTCAACAGGGAAAGTTATTTCTTATCCTACTTTCAAACAAGCCGATTTTAAATCTACAAGCGATACTATATTTTTCAATATGAAAACAGGAAAGGGCCTTACAAAAGGCACTTATACCCAACAGGGTGAAATGTTTGTATATGGTGAAAAAATTAAGAAAGCGGAAGACAACGTTTTTTATGCATTACATGGCAGATTCACGAGTTGTAATTTAGATACACCACATTTTGCATTTGTAAGTAGTAAAGTAAAGCTGATAAATAAGAAAATGGCTTTCACAGGTCCAGTACATCCCGAAATGGAAGGGGTTCCTTTACCAATCGTTTTGCCGTTTGGTATTTATCCACTTACGCAGGGGCGTCATTCCGGACTTATCGCCCCAAATTTTACAGCTAACCAACAACTTGGTTTGGCCATGGAAGGCGTAGGGTATTATAAAATTCTTAGCAATAATTGGGATGTGATTACCAGAGGAACCCTTTATTCTTATGGTGGTTGGACTTTCAGTTTGAATCCCAGGTATTTCAAAAAATATCGTTATCAGGGAAATTTCTCATTAGACGTTCAACGATTTAAAACTGGATTTAAAGGTGATCCGGATTATAACTCTTCCAAAACATTCAATATTCGTTGGACACATACTGTTGATTCCAAAGCGAGGCCCGGTGTTAGATTCAGTGCCAGTGTAAATGCAGGAAGTAGCAAATTCAATGGACAGGTGCCCAACAGTCCAACAAGAAATTTCTCCAACCAGATGAATTCTTCCATTACGTATTCAAAGACTTGGAAAAACAGACCTTACAATTTTTCAATGAGTGCCAATCATGATCAAAATACCGTTTCAAGATTGATAAACATTCGTTTTCCTGATGCCAACTTCAATTTG
Source organism: uncultured Chitinophagaceae bacterium (assembly GCA_937897585.1). Classification (GTDB taxonomy): domain Bacteria; phylum Bacteroidota; class Bacteroidia; order Chitinophagales; family Chitinophagaceae; genus Ferruginibacter. The sequence continues at coordinate 2,257 of CALCNY010000361.1, forward strand.
AATACCATGTATCCATTCAGAAGAAAAGAAGTTGTAGGAGAATATAAATGGTACGAAAATATTGGAGTGGCTTTGAATACCAATGCAAGAAGTCTTTCTTCTTTTTATGATACGGCGAAAAATATTTCGTCTCAATTATCAGATAATTTTAAATGGGGCGCGAGTCATAGTGTTCCCATCTCTTTGTCATTACCTTCGCTCGGACCCTTACAAATTGCTCCTTCTGTAAGTTATCAGGAAAAATGGTATCAAGAAAAATTCATTCGTCAATGGAACGATGCAGATAAAAAAGTAGATACCATTATCAAAGATGGATTTTATACTGCAAGAGATATGAGTTTTGGAATAGGCATGTCTACAAGGATTTTTGGAATGTTCGGTTTCAATAAGAATAGTAAAGTGCAAGCCATTCGTCATGAAATCAGGCCAAGCATTGCCGCTGTTTACAAACCCAATATGAATGCTTCCAGTTTTTATTCGACACAAGTTGATACTTCGGGTAGGCTTGGTCGTTATAGTTATTATGAAAGGAGTGTTTTCGGTTCTTTTTCTGAAGGTAGATTTGGCGGATTGAATTTTGGTATCGATAATGTGTTGCAGATGAAAGTTAAGAATAGTAAGGATACATCAGCAGGTACTAAAAAAGTTTCTTTACTTGACGGGTTGAGTATCGGTGGAAATTATAATTTTCTGTTAGATTCATTTAGGATGAGTAATTTAAATTTATCTGCCAGGACCAATCTCTTTGAAAAAATAAATATCACTGCAAATGCAGTATTTGATCCCTATCAATTAAATGCTCAGGGAAAGAGAATCAACAAACTGATATGGAGTCAGAAGCCTGTTTCATTGGGAAGATTAACCAGTGGAGGAGTTTCTATGCAGAGTCGTTTTAGTGGTGGTGATAAATCAGGAAAGAAAACCAATCAATTCCAAAACAGCAGGTCGCAAAATATGAGTGGCATGCCAAAGGATGAATACCAACAGGAAGCTGCCTATATCAGCAATAATCCCAATGAGTTTGTTGATTTTTCTTCACCTTGGACTGTAGATGTTTCGTATTCACTACGATTTTCAAGATTGCCTTCAACAGGAAATCCGGGCTCATTTATTACCAATTTCAATCAGGATTTCAACTGGAATGGTAATATCAGTTTATCGCCAAAATGGAAAGTGGGTTTGTCCGGTTCATACAATATCACCCAAAAAGAGCTGGGTTTGTTATCTATAAATTTATCAAGAGATTTACATTGCTGGCAGATGAATATCAATATGTCGCCGGTAGGTAAGTACAGATTCTTTAGTATTAATATCAGTCCAAAGTCTTCAATGCTACGTGATATCAGGGTGAATAGGACAAGGTATTTTTATGATTTGTAGCCCCCTCAATCCCCCAAAGGGGGACTTTGATTATGTTTTATTTTGGATGTTTTGTTTGTTTATACTTAATAAGCAATTAATAATAATGAAACGAAATTAATTTTATTTTGAGGCAGCCCAGAAAAGTGCAATCAAAGTCCCCCTCTGGGGGATTAGGGGGCTTGTAATTCCTTCCACATCATCTCAAAAACTTTCTTATTCAATTCTTTTGCGTCTAACCCTTGTGGTGATACAGGTGGAAGAAAAGTTAAGCTTAAGCGAGTAGGGTATAGATAAAGGAATTTGTGAATGGGCATCGCTTCTTTAGTGCCTCTGATAATACAAGGAATAATTTCAGTATTGGTTTCCACTGCAAGCTTGAAAGCTCCGTCATAAAAGGGTTTCAATACATCTGATGTTCTGTTACGAGTGCCCTCGGGATAGATACACATATGCATGCCTTTTTCTAAAACCTGCTTCATCATTTCAAAACTTTTTCTTCTGCTGTTTTCATTTTTACGATCTATTAAAATGGCTCCTCTTTTATAAAACCATCCGAATATAGGTACTTTAGAAAAAGAAGCTTTGCCAATTGTTTTATTAGCGCCTGGGGTATAAGGTGCCGATAATGGAATATCAAGCAAGGCATTGTGATTGAACACCACAATATATTTTTTATTTTTCTCGAAATTATTTTTACCGTAAACTGAAACTGGGCATCCAATTAAACTAAGCCAAATATTCATCCAGATTTTTGAAACTTTAATAAAGTAAAGCTGCCCTTTTTTTTCATCTTTAAAGTAATGAGAAATCATGGATGGGCCAATAATGATAAGAAATGTAATGATAAAAATGATGAGACCCCAAATGGCCCAAATGCGCGCGAATATGTTTTTGAATAAGTTCATTATTTTAATTCAAAATTCAAAAGTTAAAAGTAAAAAATTGATTTAGTTTTTTGAATTTTTACTTTTGAATTTTCATTTTTGATTTTTTTAATCCGTTAATAATTTCCAGTCAATTGGTGCTTTGCCATTTTTTATCAGCAATTCGTTTGTCATTGAAAAATGTTTACAACCATAAAATCCTTTGTCAACAGAAAATGGGGAAGGATGTGCCGCCTTTAAAACATAGTGCCTGTTTTGATCAATCAGAATTAGTTTTTCCTGAGCAAATTTCCCCCAAAGAATAAAAATGATATTTTCTCTTTCGTCTGATATTTTTTGAATGACGGCGTCAGTAAAATCTGACCATCCCAATTTTGCATGACTTCCTGGTTCGCCGGCTCTCACTGTTAATGCCGCATTGAGCAACAATACACCTTGTTGAGCCCACTTGGTGAGGTTGCCATATTCTTTAGACATTTTGATACCCAAATCGCTTTCTATTTCCTTGTATATATTAATGAGTGAAGGTGGCGGCTTAATGCCTGTTGGAACTGAAAAACTCAATCCATGCGCTTGTCCTTCGCCGTGATATGGGTCTTGTCCGATAATGACCACTGAGACTTTATCAAATGGAGTTGTATTAAATGCATTAAAAATCAATGAACCCGGAGGATAAATGGTTTTACCCAACATCTTTTCAGTTTTGAGATGTGCTGTCAATTGGATGAAGTAGTTTTTGGTAAACTCTTTTTCCAATACTGATTTCCAGGAAGGATGAATTTTTACATCCATTTTTTAAGTTGTTTTTTAAAACTTGTAAATGACCATTGTAAAAATAATTCAATCACAGCAATACTTACGTTATAGATTTCAAACAAAATAAATTATCTTGAATAGCTTTTATTGTTTAAAGGTCAAAAACCACAATTATGAAACTTCCT
>CALCNY010000362.1 GCA_937897585.1 uncultured Chitinophagaceae bacterium
ATGGTCATTATCCCTAGGCATGGCCTTAAGGCCATGCCTAGGGATAATGACCATGGATAATATGTTATACATTAAACCTAAAATGCATCACATCACCATCCTGCACCAAATATTCTTTTCCTTCAATTCTTAATTTTCCATTATCGCGGCAGGCGGCTTCTGAACCTAAGGTTACAAAATCATTATAGGCGATTACTTCTGCTTTGATAAATCCTTTTTCAAAATCTGTGTGGATTACACCTGCGGCTTGTGGTGCTTTCCAGCCGTGTTGGATTGTCCAGGCACGTACTTCCTGTACACCAGCGGTAAAGTATGTAGAAAGGTTCAGTAACTTATAAGTAGAGTGAATCAATCTGTCTAAAGCAGGTTCCACCATTTTGTATTCTTCCATGAACATTTGCTTATCATCTGCAGTTTCTAATTCTGCGATTTGGGCTTCGATAGCGTTGGTCATCACAATCACCTCGTTGCCTTCATTTTTTACCGCCTCGATTAAAGCTTGAGAATATTTATTACCGGTATGCATAGACGCTTCGTCAACATTCGCTACATACAAAATTGGCTTGTCTGTTAATAAGAATAAATCAGCAATCGCAGATTTGTCTTCTTTGCTTAAGCCCAATGCCATGATGTTCTTGCCATTATTCAATTGCTCAAGACAAGTTTTCAACACTTCATATTCCGCTTTCAATTTGGCATCGCCTTGTTTCAATAATTTTTCGGTGCGTTGGATTTTTTTCTCCACGCTTTCCATGTCTTTTAATTGAAGCTCAGTTTCGATGATGCCTTTATCACCAACGGGATTGATCGGACCTTCATCTCTTAAAATATTTTCATCTTCGAAACAACGAATCACATGTATAATGGCATCCACCTCACGGATATTAGCCAGGAATTTATTACCCAAACCTTCGCCTTTACTTGCACCTCTAACCAAGCCGGCAATATCTACAATTTCAATTTGAGTAGGAACCACGCGTGCCGGTTTTACCAACTCCTCCAATTTATTTAATCTAGTATCTGGAACATTCACCAAACCAGTATTGGGTTCGATAGTACAGAATCTATAATTACTTGCCTGTGCTTTTGCACTGCTGCTTACTGCGTTGAAAAGGGTTGATTTGCCTACATTGGGTAATCCTACAATACCTGCTTTTAATGACATTTTGGATTTATTTTTTGAAGTTGCAAATGTAGGATAATTTGGAGGGAAAAGGAATGTGGAATGGAAAATAAAATGGATGGTGGATGGGTTGGATAAAGCTGGATAGGCTGAATATGATGGATATACTGGATATGCTGGATATACTGGATATACTGGATAGTCTGAATAAGTTCCAAAGGTTTAATAAGTTCAATGAGTTCAAAAAGTTTGTTGCTGAAGAAAATCTAACGTATTGAACCTTTTGAACCATTGAAACCTTTTGAACAAAAGTCCCCTAAAAAACGTAACCTCCCTTTCAGGAGACATTGCTGAGAAGATAGGTTACAGCAACCACAAACCACAAACAACCCAAAACGACTATTTTATTTTTTCGTACATTCAACCCCAAATCAAAACACATGGCATTAAGTCGCATCTGGTCGGCATTTATTATTATAGCAATAGTTGTAGCCTCTGCAAAAATGTTTTTCACTTCAGAAAACAAAACGATTTTCAGTTCAATGGTAACCGGTAAAGCCGGAGATACGATTCTTGTAAAAAGAACTCCTGTTAATTTAGTAGATAAAGGATTGGTAAGCATTATAGACAGTAATGGCATTTTTTCGGCAGGAGAATTGAAAACAATCAGAGAAAATGAGACTCAGCTAAAATTTTTTAAAATACAAACAGCTGATGGTATAATAGAAACTTGTCAAACCGCTGTGACATTATGTTTGAAACTCATCGGGTTCCTGGCTTTATTCATGGGCTTTTTATCGATTGCTGAAAAAGCAGGTGGGATCCGATTTTTATCCAGAATCATCAGTCCTTTTTTCTCTAAAATATTCCCCGAAGTTCCCAAAGGTCATCCGGCCATGGGACACATGATCATGAATTTTTCAGCCAATCTTTTAGGTTTGGATAATGCAGCAACACCATTTGGTTTGAAAGCGATGGACAGTTTGCAAGAATTGAATCCTAATAAATCAACGGCTTCTAATTCGCAAATTATGTTTTTGTGTTTGCATGCTTCAGGGTTAACATTAATACCAGTAAGTATAATCGCATTGCGTTCTGCAGCCAAAGCCGCCAATCCAATGGATATATTTATTCCATGTATGATAGCGACATTTATTGCCACCATTGCGGCTATGATGATTGTGAGTATCAAACAAAAAATAAATATTTTTCAACCGGTAATTCTTGGTTGGATATTGGGCATATCGGCAATCATAGCAGCATTGATTGTGTACATAAAATCATTGAATACAGAAGCGGTTCAACAGTTTTCCGGCTCATTGAGTAGCGGACTGATTTTATTAATTTTCATTGCTATTGTATTAGGAGGTTTGTACAAAAAGATTGATGTGTTTGATGCTTTTATTGAAGGCGCTAAAGGAGGTTTTGAAACTGCGGTGCGTATCATTCCTTATTTAGTGGGCATGCTGGTAGCCATTTCTTTACTCAGAACAAGCGGCAGTTTTGATGCATTGATTGGAACAATAAAATCAATTTTTGTTGCTGCAGGAATGGATACAAGATTTGTAGATGGTTTACCAACAGCTTTAATCAAACCATTTAGCGGTGGTGGCGCAAGAGGTATGATGGTAGATACAATGAAAACATTTGGGCCAGATTCTTTTGCAGGAAGACTCTCGTGCATTTTGCAAGGCTCATCTGATACAACATTTTATGTGATTGCTGTTTATTTCGGTTCGGTATCGGTGAAGAATACACGCTATGCAGTAGGAGCGATGTTACTAGCAGATTTGATTGGTATTATTACTTCGATTGGTTTGGCTTATATATTTTTTGGATAGAATAATTATTCATCATCATTCTCTGTAGAAATAGGCCCAGTGAACATTCCAATGAGTTCCTTGGCTTTGTATATGTTTCTGTTGTATTTATTTCCAATGACAATAATCGTTGCATCTTCTTCTATCAATCTGATGAACACTGCATTGCTGCCATGCCACCAGCCGTTGTGATAAATGATTTTCTTGTGAGGGAAGTTGTACATTCTCCAACCCAATCCGTAATTTCTTACTCCGGATTTTTCATTGCTGTATGGTTTGTAAGCTTCTGCTAAAGTGGCTTTTGACAGGTATAATTCTGAAGATAATAATCTGTCCCATTTCAATAAATCTTGTGGCGTAGAGAAAATATTTTTATCTCCATACACTTTATCTAAATTAATAAAAACAGCTTGATAATTTCTGTAATCATAGCTAGGTGTAGTTCTGGCAGAATCTTTATCGCTGTATACAAAACTATTGTTCATTTTCAACGGCTCGAAAATAGATTTTTTAATGTATTCAGGATATGGCATTGAAGTTATCTTCTCAATCAACAATGCCAATAAAGCGTAATTCGTGTTGCAGTAAGCAAAATGTTTGTTGGGTGGATTTATATTTCGCAACACATTTTTCTTACTGATTAATGTGTTTAATACATCCTGATTGGTAACGAATTTTTTAGCACTCCAGCCAATTTCATCCATGAAATAAACATAGTTGGGAAGACCGCTTCTGTGAGTCAATAGACTTCTAATGGTAACGCCTGGGTAATTGAATGCAGGAAAGTATTTTGAAAATTCATCATCGATATTCAATTTTTTATCTTGCCATAATTTCAGCACCGCCATGGCAGTGAATGTTTTGCTGACTGATGCGATATGCAAAGGTGTATTGGCATTAATACTATCATTATAGCCAACATGAGCAATGCCATTGTATTTTTCGAAAAGTATATTGCCATTTTTTGCGACAATCATCCCGCCGAAGAAAGCTGATTTTTTGAGGAATTCATTGTACCAATTGTTGCAGACGTTGGCTACTTGTTTTACATATTCAGGATTTATTGCAGGAGGAGTAGGTAATGAAATGGGTTTTCCAAGAGAGTCGTCTGTCTCAGGTTCTTTATGGAAGTTACCACAAGAGCTGAAACTAGTCAGCATGAGAATTATTAAAAATAGGGTGCAGATATAGCTTCGTGATGTAATTATTTTAAAAAAATCCATTAATTATGTAGTGCTTTTTTAAATAAAACTAATGTTGAACAGATATTTACTTGTGTTAGAATATCTTTGTGCAAAATAAGGAGTATTTATCATGGCAGAGAAAAAAAATACCAGTTATCCCAAAGAAAAAATCAATATTTTATTCCTCGAAAATATCAGTGAAGCTGCCGCAAAGCAATTTTCTCAAAATGGATATGTAAGTGTGAAAAGATTGACAGGTGCTTTGAGTGAAGCAGAATTGATGAAGGAAATCAAGAATGTTCATATACTCGGTATTCGCAGTAAAACAACCATCACCGCAAAAGTTTTAAAAGAGGCTCAGAAGTTACAGGCAATTGGTTGCTTTTGTATCGGCGTAAATCAAGTTGATTTGAAAGCTGCTACAGAAGCTGGTGTTGCTGTATTTAACGCTCCATATAGTAATACCAGAAGCGTGGCGGAATTGGTGATTGGCGCTTCCATTATTCTAGTCAGAAAAATTTTAGATAAAAATAAAGCTGCTCATGAAGGCAAGTGGATGAAGGATGCAAAAGGTAGTCATGAATTGAGAGGAAAAACATTAGGCATCATCGGTTATGGTAATATCGGAAGTCAGGTTAGTGTGCTTGCAGAAGCTTTGGGAATGAAGGTTGTTTTCTATGATGTTGAAACAAAATTGCCTTTGGGAAATGCTTCTGATTGCAAGTCCTTAAAAGAATTATTGCAGCAAAGTGATGTGGTTACGCTTCATGTACCTGAATTGGATACTACCAAAAATTTAATCAACAAGTCTAACCTAAAATATTTCAAGAAAGGCGCTGTGCTGATCAATTATGCAAGGGGAGAAGTGATCGACATTAAAGCTTTAAAATCTTCTTTGGAATCAGGTGATTTAGGTGGTGCCGCTATCGATGTGTTTCCATGGGAGCCTGAAAAAAATGGAGATGATTTTAATACTCCTTTGCAAGGTTTGTCGAACGTATTACTTACCCCTCACATCGGCGGAAGTACACAGGAAGCACAAAATAACATTGGCATGGATGTTAGTGCTAAATTGTTTAATTATCTAGAAAAAGGTATCAGTACTGGTTCTCATACTTTACCTGCTATGGCTTTGCCTCCTCAGGAAGGCTCTCATCGTATTTTGCATGTCCATAAAAATGTTCCCGGTGTATTAAGTCAAATCAACACCGCCTTAAGCAAAATCAACATCCTTGGTCAATACCTAAAAACCAATGAAGATATAGGATATGTTGTTTTGGACATTGATAAAAGCATCAGCAAAAATGCGATGGAATTGTTGAAGAAGGTGAAGCATACGATTAAGGTGAGGATATTGTATTAAAGCCCCCTCGATCCCCCGAAGGGGGAAGTTGATTATGTTTTGTTCAAAAGGTTTCATAGGTTCAAAAGTTCAAAATGTTAGATTTTATTCAGTAATAAAATTTCTGAACAAATAATCTGCCAAAGCAACTTCTCTTTCAGGAGACATTGCTCAGAATTTGAAGAACTCAACCTTTTGAACTAATTGAACATATTGAACCTTTGAAACAAACTCATTTGTAAAAATGATAAAACTCATTCAACGAA
>CALCNY010000363.1 GCA_937897585.1 uncultured Chitinophagaceae bacterium
GTGTGCCGGCTCCATTAAAGGTTAATCCATTCCATGAATATGGTAATTGTGATGGACACAATGATGTTGATGATGTAGATGTTGATGTTGGTTTAATAATTACATTCATCGTCACTGCACTATCGCAACCAACTGAGTTTAATAAATGCGCAACTTGTGTACCGGCAGTATTGAACGTTAATCCGTTCCAAGTAATTGGCAAAGCAGCTGCGCAGATTGAAGAGTCTTTTGATGATGTTGATGTTGGTTTAATCGTAACATTTAATATCGTTGTTGAATCACATCCAACACTATTTGCAACAGGACCATAAGTAAATGTTCCAGCTGCATTTACAATATGCGTGCCCCATGTGTATGGTAATTGATTCGGACAAATTGAAATGCTCGTCGTACTTGTACTTGTTGCACTTATTGTTACGTTCAATGTTGCAGCGCTGTCGCATCCAACTGAATTTATCAAGTGCGCTGTTTGTGTGCCGGCTCCATTAAAGGTTAATCCATTCCATGAATATGGTAATTGTGATGGGCATAATGCCATCGTAGTTGTTGATGTGGATGTTGGCTTGATAATTACATTCATCGTAACAGCACTATCACAACCAACTGAGTTTATCAAATGAGCAACTTGTGTGCCCGCTGCGTTGAACGTTAAACCGTTCCATGTTATCGGCAATGCTGCAGCACAAATAGATGTGTCTTTTGTAGAAGTTGAAGTTGGTTTGATAATCACATTCATCGTTACCGCACTATCACAACCAACTGAGTTTATCAGATGCGCAACTTGTGTTCCCGCTGCATTGAACGTTAATCCATTCCATGTGATTGGTAAAGCTGCAGCACATATTGAAGAGTCTTTGGTTGATGTTGATGTTGGCTTAATAATCACATTCATCGTAACCGCACTATCGCAACCAACAGAGTTTGTAAGATGTGCAACCTGTGTACCCGCTGCATTGAACGTTAATCCATTCCAAGTGATTGGTAATGCTGCAGCACATATTGAAGAGTCTTTGGTCGACGTTGATGTCGGTTTGATCGTTACATTCAATATTGTTGTTGAATCACATCCAACACTATTTGGAACAGGACCATAAGTATATGTTCCTCCGGCATTCACAACATGTGTACCCCAGGTGTATGGTAATTGATTCGGACAAATTGAAATATTGTTCGTACTCGTACTTGTTGCACTTATTGTTACCGTTAATGTTGCAGCACTGTCACAACCAACACTATTTGTCAAATGTGCTGTTTGTGTACCAGCTCCATTAAACGTCAATCCATTCCATGAATATGGTATTTGTGATGGGCATAATGCCATCGTTGTTGTAGATGTTGATGTTGGCTTAATAATCACATTCATCGTAACCGCACTATCGCAACCTACTGAGTTTGTCAAATGTGCTATTTGTGTGCCTGCAGTGCTAAAAGTAATTCCATTCCATGTTATTGGCAATGCTGCTAAGCAGATTGAAGAATCTTTTGTAGATGTTGATGTTGGTTTGATGGAAACATTCATCGTAACCGCACTATCACAACCAACTGAGTTTAATAAATGTGCAACTTGTGTGCCCGCTGCGTTGAAGGTTAATCCATTCCATAAATATGGTAATTGTGATGGACACAAGGCTATTGTTGTTGTGGAAGTCGAAATTGGTTTCACCACCACTGTTATCGATGTATCTTTTACACAAGTATTTGGATCGTGTGTAAAAGTATAAGTAGTAGTTGCTGATGTATTTATTGCCGTAGCACTCCACGTACCTATATAACCATTATTTGATGTACTTGGAAACATTGCTGGTACAGGAGTTACACCTTGACATATTGGGCCGATTGGCGTAAACAATGGTTGAGCTGGAGGGGGTGCAGTTAATCTTACTGAATCCGATTGGATAGTAAATGGTATTGAGCAAATATTGTTAACATAAGTAGCAATTCCATTTGAAGAGTAATTAACAGAAGCTCCGTTATTTAAAGTAGCATTGCCCCCTGTCACTCCGTTTTGATTTATCAAATAAGAATTGTCATAGCTTACAGTATCAGTGCAGCCTACTCCAAAGTTCATAATAAGTGTTCTTATTCCTGCTGTTGCGGAAGCATTACCAAAATGGCCGGCTGTAACTGTGGTATTATTTTGGAAAATAACATAAAGTGTGTCAGTTAAATTTGCAAAACTCATGGAAGTAGTAGAGGTGACTCCGGTTATTACTACGACATTTGCATTTGCGGGTAAAATTCCGTTCGCGGGTACAGGAAGTAAAACACCACCACCTGTTATTGTTGAATTTACATTATTGATATATGTCTGATTTGTGGTTATGCCTTGCCAAGAATTACTAGGCCATACCACACTCATAGAACTGGTATTAATTGGATTTTGTCCTGTTTGAAAAAACACCATTTCACCATATCCTTCATTAGTTTCACACGCATCCACCAATATACTCTGTATCTGAATACAATTATTCGTTACCGGAGAAAATGCACTTGATGTACAACCATGATTATCTGTTACTGTAATATCATAAGTACCGGCACATAGATTTGAAATCGTTTGAGTAGTCCCTATAACAGTAGTGCCACTAGTCCAGCTATATATATATGGTGTAGCTCCTCCAACAACATCTACCGTTGCGCTTCCATTACATGGAGGAAGTGCACATGTTGGGTTAGTGCCATGAGGGTAAATTACAGGAGGATCGTAAACTGTAATCGTATATGAAAGTGGGGTCAAACATGCTCCTGCAGAATTTGGAGTAAATGTGTAAGTACCGGTGGTGGTATTGCTTATGGTTGAAGGAGACCAAGTTCCAGAAACTCCATTTGTTGATGTTGTGGGTAATAACGGCACCGTTGCACCACTGCAAATTGTTGTTGGTAATGGATTAAATGTAGGTGCAACACCTGAAGTAACTGTAACAGTTATGGGTACACGAACACTTTCACAACCATTTACTATTTGACTTACCCAATATGTTGTTGTGCCAATCGTTGTTGTTGATGGTGTTGGGGCTGTAGTAGTTGGAGTCCCTCCTGTTGCTGTTGTATACCAGTTTAATGTTGCAGGCGCGTTTGCAGTTATTCTTACATTATCAACACCAAGATACCAGGCATTAGCAATAGAATGACAATTAAAACCAAAATAATAATTACCACTAACGGTGGGTGTAAACGTTACAGTGGCAGTATTACATGTAGTATTACTTATTGAGGTCAAATCAAGCAATACCGTAGTTTGAGCAGCAACTGTATTAGCAGTTCCTACAGTAATTTTTAATTGTTCCGGTGAAATTGTGCTACCCCAAGATTTATAATCAAAGCTTAATGTATAAGTAACTCCAGCAACTAAAGCCTGAGCAGGAGATATCATCCAAGCATTTGCAGCGTTTGATAAATTATACGAATACTGCATTGAACTTGCACCGCCGCATGCATAACTTGAACCTTGCGCCCATGAATTTCCAGTACCGGCATTTGTATTTGTCCAACCTGCTGGTGGAAAGGTTCCTTCAAAATTTTCTGAATAATTAAATGGTGTGGTTGCTGTTGAAGTTGCTGTTAAAGGAGTGGCAACCTGATTTTGACAATAACTAACAGGTGTTGTAACAGGCGCAGGAGGCAAAGCAATTGTAAATGGAATACAACTAGTAGCTCCAACTACACCAACGTTTCCGCACAAATCAGTTACTGAAGATCCTGATAAACAAACGGTATAAATGCCCTGTGCTGAAATGCTCGGACTTACTGTTAACACTGCCGTATTGGTATTCATCCCCCCAATGCTACAATTCGGAGAAGTAACTGCAGTAACCGTATAAGGACCGCCCGGGCCAGTAACAGTAAAATCAGTATTATCAATTGTGCTGCATAAAATATTTTCAGATATTGATAAAGTAATTTGATTGCCGCCACATGATGTTTGTGGAGTAGCCACTGTTAACTTTGGAGGTACGTTATCAAATATAGTTGCTGTAGTGTTGCTTAAGTCAATTGTATAACCACTTGATGTTTGAGAAAAATTACTAACATTTATCACATATGTTTGTCCGGCTGTAACTGGAATAGTGGCATTGAATGGTGTACCTCCAGCTCCTTGACTTGTTAGTGTCGAACCTCCAGTTGGTCCTGTTGTGCCGGAAGTTGATGAAAAATTACAACTTACATTAAGAGCAGCATTTGAGTAAATATCCGAACAAGTAGCGTTGGTTAAATTATATACAGCCCAATCGTAATCATCAGCCGTATTAACTGGAGTAATAGTAAAACTTAAATTACCAGAATTTTGAACAGTAAAAGTGTACCAAACATCAGACCTTTCTCCATTGGCAAGACAACTATTTGCTGCATTAATTTCGTTTGGTATGGCACCTGTACCTGTATAAGAAACAGTTTGAGTGTACGAATTACTACAAATTGGAATTGCTGAAGGGCAATCTTGTTCAGGAGCAGGTGGAGATGGAATTGTGGCACATATACCAAATGTACCTTCACCTGTTGCTGAATAACCCCAAACTCTTATCCATAAAGTTGCACCTGGTGTTAATGCAGTCAGAGATACTTGTGGCATTCCTATTCCATTATCATTACACGCAATCTCTGTTAGTGAATTACAGGTTCCTGTATAAACTGCCATCACACCATCTGTCATGGTACCCGATTGCGTTGTAATATTCACTATTCCGGAAGGCGGTACTGTAACTGTAAACCACACATCATTTCTTATATTGACAACGCAAGATGGTGCAGGGGCAGTTGTTGTAATTGTTGCACTTACTGTAGTCCCACTGGTAAAAGTGCAAGACGTTGTAACCGGTGGAAGTGCTGTTGCTGCGCATGGTTCATCATTTGCAGGAGGTGGTGGTGTAATTGTTGTTAAACAAGCTTGAAAAGGACCTGTTGTACCTGTTGGTGTTGAGGATATCGTATAATAATAAGTGGTGCCAATTGTTAGACCTGTAAATGTTGCCGACAAAGGAGAGGCTCCACACTGGCTTCCAATTAAAGTAAACGTTCCCCCACAAGTTCCACTTACCAACACTATTTCTGCATTACCGGAAAACGTACCACTTGTATTTACACTGAACTGTGCCTGAGTACCAGTGGCAACAAAAGAATACCATACATCAGGATGATTTCCAGCTCCAGTTTGACAACCAGGATTACCAGACCAACTATCAGTAGCGTTGACAGTTGTACCATTTACACAAGTTCCATCCGTAAGAACTGGTTGGGCGTTTGCACACAAATCATTCGGAGGAGGGGGCGTAGTTGAACACGTGATATTTGCTGTCCATCCTGGATTAACAATTGATCCATCAGATGAAAACACAAAAGTTATACAGCCTCCAAGAGCAGATACAATTGTTCCAGGCAAAGCTGTACCGGAATAACTGCCAATTTGTGGAGATGCAGGAGTAGGGCCATTGTATACCTTTAAAATGTCTAATCCAGATTCTGTATTAAAGGCAGTAAAATCAAAATACAAATATTGTCCTGCAGGTGCACAAAAAGTAATGGTATCTTTCTCACTGTTTGTATAATTTCCTCCGCTTCCACCAATATCAGTAAAAACTCCATTGCATGGATTATTAATAGTTTGCCATGGAACTCTTATTGGGTATTCTGTTAATAATGAAGTTACAGTCAAATCAAATGAAGAACCATTATTCCACCTAACTGTCGTTCCGGCTGCATTAGTCCCCGAAGGAACTAAGTAAACTACTATCGAAGTTCCTGCAGCAACTGAAACAGACCCTGTAAATGTATTTGTAGCAGTACTTGTACCTGTTGTACCAAACGCCGTTAAAGGACCACCATTATTACTATAATAAATATCAAAATTACATACAGCGCCAGTACCACTTACTTGTGTAGCCCAAATAGCTTGGTTTAATGTGAATGTATGTGTAGCATCTGCAGTTATTGTTACTGAATAATATGCATTCGCTGCGATTGATGCAGCTGCATTAGCTGTATTAAAGCCACTTCCTGCAATACAACCTCCTGCTGATACACAGGTTACACCGGTCCCTCTTGTCCAATTTGAAAAACTAACTCCTACTGGTGCGGTTGTCCATGTTGCTGTTGGTACAGCAGGACAAGTAATTGCTCCACCACCACCAACAACTACCGTTTGTCCATTTATAATAGTTGTGAAAAATAAAAATGATAGTAATACAACCCCGAATTTTTTCAATCCAGAAAAACTTAAAAGTAATAAGTGATTATCTCTTTTAGTAAATGTCATTAAAATGAATCCTCACCTCCTTTTACTAATTGAAAAGGAAATGATTTTTAATGTTCAAAATCAGAATTACAGATTAATTTTTACAGAGAAAGGATTAGTTGGGTGAAGTTCATTTTAGTAGGAACCTATCGATGCGGAAGTTATAATTTTTTATTTAACTAACGGTACAATATGTTAATCTTTTTTTAACAATTATTATGCCATTTCTGAACATAACTAATTAAAGTTCGTTG
>CALCNY010000364.1 GCA_937897585.1 uncultured Chitinophagaceae bacterium
ATATGAAAATGAGTGTGGTTGTTTTTTTCATTACTATTTTTAAAATTGTTTGAGAGGTTTAAAATGTTCAAAAAGTTCAAAAGGTTTTTTCAATTCAGTTACAACCTTTAAATTTTTAAATGTTTTGAAAATTTAAACCATCCAGCTTATCTAGCCTATCCAGTTTATCTAGCTTATCTAGCTTATCCAGACTATCCTTCACCCAACGTTCCTTACAGGAGACATTGCTGAGAATGCGAATTTATTGAAACTAATATGCCCCTTCAGCATAAACCTTTTAAACCATTAAACGTGTTGAACCTTTTAAACATCCTTTCTACCTCACCCCCGTACTCCCAAAACCTCCTGCTCCTCTTTCAGTTTCATCAATATTTTCTACAGTAATCAGATTTGCTTTTTCTACATGCGCTACTACAATTTGTGCAATTCGATCTCCAGGTTGAATAGCTTGTTTTTCATCGCTCAAGTTAATCAGTAAAACTTTTATTTCACCTCTGTAATCGCTATCAATTGTACCGGGAGTATTTAAGCAAGTGATACCTTGTTTGAATGCCAAACCACTTCTAGGTCTGATTTGAATTTCATAACCCTCAGGAATTTCAGCAAACAAACCTGTTGGAATTAATTTTCTCTCTAAAGGTTCGAGAAAAATCGTTTCAGTCAATGATGCTCTAATATCCATACCTGAAGAGCCTGATGTAGCATACTCTGGTAAAGGGTTTGATGATTGATTGATGATTTTTATTGCTACCATGATTTTAATTTGGTGATGTGTTAATTTGGTGATGTGTTAATTTGGTAATTCGATTTGATAATTTGATAATGTGCTAATTTGGTAATGTAGTCCCCTTTTTGAAAGTCAAATTGCCTCATTTTCAAATTGACTAATTACCAAATTATCAAATTGCCTAATTACCAAATTGCCTAATTATCAAATTGTTTTTTTCAATAACACTGTTGCATAAGCCACCAAACCTTCTTCTCTACCAACAAAACCCATTTTTTCTGTAGTAGTTGCTTTGATAGAAACATCGTCAATTGAAATAGATAAAATTCCCGAAATGGCTACTCGCATCGCTTCTACATGAGGGGCAATTTTTGGCGCTTCTAAACAAAGTGTGCTATCTATATTTACTACTTGATATCCTTTTGCTGTAATCAAATCAAAGCTGCGTTGCAACAGAATTTTGCTATCAATATTTTTGAATTCACCACTGGTGTCTGGGAAATGTTTTCCTATATCTCCCAAGGCTAAAGCACCAAGCATCGCATCGCAAATGGCATGCAGCAATACATCAGCATCACTATGTCCTAATGATCCTTTATGATGTGGAATTTTTACACCACCAATCCAAAGGTCTCTGCCTGCTACTAATTGATGAAAATCTACGCCTGAGCCGATTCGGTATGACATGATAATAAAGGTTCAAAAGGTTTAAAAAGTTCAAAAGGTTTAAGAGGTTATTCTAATTAGTTAGCTAATGATTACATCGATGAGCCAACCTTTTGAACGCATTGAACCTTTGAAACCTTTTAAACATTTGAGTTTTGCAAAAATAAAAAAGCGCTTCCGGTTAGAGAAACGCTTTTTATAAATGTTATCAGAAATTATTTTTTAGATTCCATGTTGTATACTAAGCTGAAACGCAAAGTGTTTGACAATGGGTTACGATTTACTCCAGAACCTGTAGGTAACAAGTAAGAGAAATTCAATCCCATCATGTTATACTTTAAGCCTGCGCCCATTGTGAAATAACGACGATCTCCTTTGGTTTTAGCTTCATTGAAATAACCTGCTCTGAAAGCGAACTGATCTTTGTACCAATATTCAGAACCAATAGCTACTGTAGCTTCTTTCAACTCATCTTTTCCAGCATCACCGAAAGAACTGAACCAGCTAGATACAACACCTTTTGAACGATAATCTGCAATAGCTACAGGGTCATTTGAACTTGGAGGAGTTGGTACCATTAATTTGTTGATATCTAAAGCAAAAGTGATTTTGTTATCTGCATCGAATTTTTTGTTGTAAGCAGCTCCCAAACCTAAGTTTGCTGGAATATAATCTTTACTGTTAGCATCGTTAGTATAAGAAATCTTGGAACCTAAGTTAGATAAAGTAGCTCCGTAGTCGAAACCATTACCTTCTGCATTTGTTCCTTTGTAATACCAATGAATATCTCCTGCAACAGCTGTTCCTTTTTTATAGGTTACTCCAGTGGTTGAAACACCACCACTAGCCAAATCAGAACTGATGTAACGAAGTGCTACACCTAATCCCATTTTGTTAGATAATTTTCTTGAATATCCCGCATCGAAAGCGAACTCACGAGGACGGAATTGACCTGTGATAGCACCATTCAAATCAGTAAATTGGATATTACCTAAGCTAAAATATCTTAAAGAAGCAGAAATTGCCTGAGTTTCATCCATTTGATAATAACCAGCTAAAGAAGCTAAATAAACATCATTCAATTTCAAATCACTCAACCATGGAGTATAAGAAGCCGTAATGCTCATTTTATCTTTTGCAAATGGAGTTTTAGCTAAATTCCAAAAACCTGAACTTGCATCAGCAGCAGTAGCGATACCAACATCACCCATACCACCTGCGCGAGCATCAGGAGAAATTCTTAAGAATGGAACGGCAGAAGTAACCACATTGATTGGGTTTGTTTGTGCCTGTGTAGCAGTTGCTGATCCTGCTAATAACATAACTAGAGCAGCTAGTCTCAAAGTTGTTTGTTTCATGCGATTTTTTTGTCTTGGTTAGGTAGAAATTCCTCTATACTTGTGTGTTTGTTAATTTAAAATGAGTTGTAAAAATAAATGATTTATTGAATTCACCAACTTTTTTTTTGAAATCAATAAAAAACTGAAAAATTGTTTTCAGGCTACGGGCAGAAAACGAAGAAACGGGTTTCATTATTGCATTCATGCAAAATTCTATCCGGTGAAAAATGACAATTCAAATATAGATTTCGTTGCTTGAGTCTTAAAAGTTTTCAAAAATTTGCTAACAAATTTTGAAAAGTGTTTTGGAATCAATTAAAGTTGATATATTCGCACCCGTTGTAACCCAAATCAATACAATAAAAAAGAAAACCCTTCGTTAACCAATTTGCAAAACGAATGCACATGCAAAAAACTTTGTCATTAAAATCCCTTGTAATCTTAGGATTGTCAGCTCTATCCCTGAGCTCTTGCGGAATATTCAGTAAGAAAAAGGAAAAATCAAGCGTAACCGGATGGAGTTACGATGATAAGAACATGGGAAATTTCCATGTATCTAAAGTTAAATACCCTAATGCAGGTCCTGGTCTTGTATTCGTACAAGGTGGATCTTTTGTGATGGGTGCTAAAGAAGAAGATGTAATGGGCGATTGGAACAACATGCCTCGCAGGGTTACTGTGCCTTCTTTCTTTATTGATGAAACAGAAGTAGCAAACGTTCACTACAGAGAATATTTGTATTGGATTGAAAATACATTTAGTGGTGACACAACTGTAATGGCAAAAGTTCTACCAGATACTTTATGCTGGAGAGAAGAGTTGGCTTACAACGAACCATACGTTGAGTATTATTTCCGCTATCCATCTTACAACTACTATCCTGTTGTAGGCGTTAACTGGCAACAAGCTCATGATTTCTGTATCTGGAGAACAGATCGTGTTAACGAATTTAACCTCATGAAAAAAGGTTACTTGAAAAAAGATGCAGCTAAGAAAGAAATGAAAGGCGGTGGCGCTGATGGTTCTTTCAACACTGAAGCTTATTTGTTGAATCCTGATATGATTCAAGGTAGATCAAAACCTAAAAAATCTGAATTAAAAGATATCAATAACAAACCAAGAGCTACTGTAAAAATGGAAGATGGTATCCTGAATATGGGATATCGTTTACCAACAGAAGCAGAATGGGAATACGCAGCTTATGGTTTGATTGCACAAAATCCATCACCTCGCAAAAGCGAAAATAAAAGTGGTGAGGAATTACGTTCTAACCAACAAATTTATTCTTGGAGCAAAAACGTAAATGGTTTAAGAGATAATCGTCATGGTACTTGGCAAGGTAAGTTCATGGCCAACTTCAAACGTCAAAGTGGTGATAACATGGGGGTTTCAGGAGGTTTGAATGACCGTGCTGCAATACCTGGTCCTATTAAAGCTTTCTATCCTAATGCATTTGGTTTATACAACATGAGTGGTAACGTAAGTGAGTGGGTGGGTGACGTTTACAGACCAATGACACCTTCTGATGGACAAGATTTCAACTATTTCCGTGGTAATAGATTCCAGAAAAATTTCAAAAACAGCAGTGGCGAATTTGAAAGAGACAGTATGGGTCATTTGAAAAAAGTTGACATCTCTGATGAAGAAGTTAAAAACAGAACCAACTACCAACGTAATAATGTGATCAATTATTTAGATGGTGACTCTGCAAGTACTGCTTCATACCAATATGGTGTTACTACTTTGGTAAATGATAAATCTAGAGTTATCAAAGGTGGTAGCTGGAATGACAGAGCTTATTGGTTATCACCTGGTGCTCGTCGCTACATGCAAGAAGATCAAGGCTCTTCAACTGTAGGTTTCCGTTGTGCTCAAAGCTACTTAGGACCTCCAGAAGGACCTGGGTTTAAAGAGGGTAATATCTTCGGCAAACGCAAACAAAACAAACGTAAAAAATAAAATCGCTTTAATAAAAAAGAGACCTCCCAAATGGGAGGTTTTTTTTATTTACCGCAGAGAAAGGAGAAAAGGAGTTTGACGCAGAGGGTTTGGTGGATGTTATTTTCTCAGCAATGTCTCCTAAAAGGGACGTTGCGTAAAAATGGAATGGAATGGATAGATATGCTGGATATGCTAGATAGACTGGATATACTAGATACTGGATGTTGGATTGGCTTTCGTGAAACTTCGAGCCTTTGTGCCTTAGTGGCAAAAAAACTCATACATAAATAAAAAAGGATGCTCATTTTCATGATACATCCTCTTGATGCGGAGACGGCGAGATTCGAACTCGCGATACAGTTTCCCGTATACACACTTTCCAGGCGTGCTCCTTCAGCCACTCGGACACGTCTCCGTTTTATTTAAATATCTACAAAAACTATTTTAAAACACACTTTCTCCCGAGTACTCGGGATGCTCCTTCAGTTACTCGGACACCTCTCCTTTTTGTTGGGTTGCAAATGTACGTGCTATAAAGCTGAATTAAAAATCAATCTAACACCTTTTCCATCTGCATGCTGCGAGAGCCTTTTACCAGAATTGTTGCATCAGAAAATTGTTGTGTAATAAACCATTCTCTTGCAGCAGTTGATGTTTTAAAATAATGAAAGGGCTCGTGAATAGTTTCAAATTGATGACCTACCAATACGACATGTTTCCAATTGTATTGCTTGATAAGTAAAACGATATTGATATGCTCCTGATGACTCTCCTCACCCAATTCCATCATACCTCCAATCATTAATATTTTATTATCTCCGGGCATTTTAGCAAAATTCTCAATGGCTAATTTCATACTTGATGGATTTGCATTATAAGCATCAAGAATTATTGTATTGCTGTCTTTCTTTAACAACTGGGAACGACTATTTGATGGAATGTAGGATTCCAAGGCTTCAATTATTTTTTCATCAGCAACGCCGAAAGTTTTGCCGATGCAAACTGCCGCTAACACATTCGGTAAATTATAACCACCAACAAGCTGCATTTTTATGCTTTTAATTGCCGCACCTTTTGTAATGCCAACTTCCAAAAATTGTTCGTCGTTGTTAATGATACCAACTACATCAGCATTTTTATTCTCAGAGCCATAGCTAATTATTGAGTTTGAACCATTGCTCATTTCCAGCAGGTAATCGTAATCGTTATAAATGAATATTTTACCATGGACTGATTTCAAATAATCAAATAATTCGCCCTTCCCTTTTCTCACACCGGCTTCGCCACCAAAGCCTTCCAAATGGGCTTTACCACAATTGGTAATTAAGCCATGAGTCGGCATCGCATATTTGCAATAACCCTCAATCTCTTTCTGATGGTTAGCGCCCATTTCTATAACCGCTATTTCAGCATCAGGTTTTATTTTAAGAATCGTTAGTGGAATGCCAATATGATTATTCAAATTACCTTCTGTAGTATACGTTTTGAAAGTGGTTGACAACACCGCATGAATCAATTCTTTGGTGGTCGTTTTTCCGTTGCTTCCTGTAATGGCAATAAAAGGAATAGTAAATTGCTCACGATGTTTTTTAGCCAATGCTTGTAAGGTCTCAAGAACATTATCAACTAATATCAATCGATTGTCCGCTACTCCTATCAGCTCATCAATCACACAATAGGAAGCGCCTTTTTCTAATGCGGTATGAGCATATTCATTACCATTAAAATTATCTCCTTTAAGGGCGAAGAAGATATCTCCTTCTTTTAGTCTACGCGTATCCGTTTGTATGGAAGGATGTTGAAGGTAGAGGTTGTAGAGTTCGTTAATGTTCATGTTATTTAATTTGGCGTTTGGTGTTTGGTGTTCAACGTTTAACGCCAAACACCAAACGCCAAACAAATTTTATTATTTTCCAAAAACCATTTCCGCATTCTCACTTGTAATTTTAGAAACTTCTTCAAAACTACAATTTTTAATACTCGCAATTTTTTCAGCGATAATTTTTAGATAAGCTGTTTCATTTCTTTTTCCGCGATGTGGAACTGGCGTTAAATAAGGCGCGTCTGTTTCTAGTACAATATGCTTTAAATCTATATTTTCTAAGACCTTATCCAAGCCAGAATTTTTATAAGTTACTACTCCCCCAATGCCTACAAAAAAACCCAATTCAATAATCTGTTCGGCTTCTTCAATGGTTCCACCGAAACAATGAAAAATCCCTTTTAAATTTTCAGTGTTGTTCTTACGAATCACATCAATAGTTTCCTGAGTCGCATTTCGAGTATGCAATATGATGGGCAATTGATTTTTTATTGCTAATTGAATTTGGTATTCTAAAGCGAAATACTGTTCCTTGACAAATGTTTTATCCCAATAAAAATCAAGTCCACATTCCCCTATTCCTGAAAATGAATAACGGCTCAGATAATCATCAACAATTTTTAATTCGTTTTCATAATCTGCTTTTACATAACATGGGTGCAATCCAATCATTGGTTTACAATAGGAAGAATAACGATTTGCCAAAGCAACCATTGCTTCATGTGTTTCGCTGTTGATGGCAGGTAAATAAATTGTTGAAACGTCGTTTTCTTTAGCATTATTGATGACCGATTCAATATCCTTTTCAAATTCTTCTAAATAAAGATGTGCGTGAGTATCTATGATCATTTATAAAATGTTAGTGGTAATTTTTTCAAAAACAAATCCATTCGCTGTGAAGTATTTCAATACCTCTGGTAATGCAAAACTCATTTTTTCATTGGCTTTCTCACTGTCGTGAAATACAACAATGGAGCCTGTTTGAGCATTTGTAATCACATGGTCTCGGCAAGTTTCCTTTGAAATTGATGGATCAAAATCGCCACTTAAAACTGTCCACATGATTGGCGTCAATTTGAAACGAGGTGCTTTCAACTGACTCAATTGAAATCGTGTTATTCTTCCATAAGGCGGACGAAATAAATCACTGTCGATATATTTTTTTGCTGTGTCAATATTGTCAAGGTATTTTTTGTCATCGGTCTTCCACCCATTCAAATGATTAAAAGTATGATTCCCTATGGCATGACCTTCGGCTATCGTCTTTTGAAAAATCTCAGGATGTTTTCTAATATTATCCCCAATACAGAAAAAACTGGCTTTTACATCATAAGCCTTTA